>NZ_JCALDH010000009.1:0-239217 GCF_059812765.1 Mycobacterium sp. NGS39
GGGTGCGGCCGCCGGCACATGGATAGGACCCGAAGGGGCACTCATCGGGGGAATCATCGGCTCGATCGTCGGCGGCATCGCCGGCGAGAAAGGCACGAATGCCGTCTACCAGTGGGCGACCAGTGGTTGATGCCGCGGCGTGGGCCCACGTTCATCAACCCACGTGGTCGAAGACATTGTTGATCGCGGCGTTCGCCGTCTGGGCACTCGCGTTCGTCGCAGACATCGTCGTGCACAGCGTCGAGGTGCAGCGTCGGATCTACTGGATCGGGTGGCTCGGCGGCGGTGTGCTGGCTGCCGGTTCGGTGTTCTTCCGCGGCTGGGCGGCCACGGCCGGAGTGCTGGCTCTCGTGGTGTCCGTCGCCGTTGGTCGTGCCTACGCGTCGACTCCCTACCTGAAGTTCGGGAAGCGAGTATTTTCCCTGCGATCCAGCTACCAACAGCCTCCGCCGCCGAGCCCGCCGCCGCCGGACGCGTACGGCGACATCTCGGCAGCGAAATTCTGGTGGATTATGGCGATACTGATGCTTTTTCTCGGCGTCACCGTAGCAAACCTCGGATTTGCTACGGCCGCAGGGCTTTTGGCGCTTCTGATGGCACTCGCCGCTCTGGGATGCGGTGCCGACGACGCGCGGCGACGGCTTCCTGTCGTCCGCCAGCAGTACGTGCAGGCGGGGATCGCCGCCCTCGCCTCGATACCGCTTTATGGCGTGCCGCCGGTGATGTACGCCATCGGTTACGTCATCGGCCAACGGATGCCGCCGCCAGGCGGTCGGCACGCCGCCGGGCGCGTCACCGCTGCCGAGCGAAGAACTCCTCCAGCATCGCCGCGCACTCCTCCGCCAGCACCCCGCCGCGGACCTGCGGGCGGTGGGTGAGCCGACGATCCCGCACCACATCCCACAACGATCCGACCGCGCCGGTCTTCGGCTCCCATGCTCCGAACACCAGCCGCGCCACCCGCGCCATGACCAGCGCGCCTGCGCACATGGTGCACGGCTCGACCGTCACCGCCAGCGTCGCGCCTTCGAGCCGCCACCCGTCGCCCAGCACTCGCGCCGCCGCCCGCAGCGCCAAGATCTCCGCATGGGCAGTGGGGTCGCCCAAAGCCTCGCGCGCGTTGGCGGCCCGTGCCAGTTCGATGCCGTCGGCGCTGAACACCGCCGCCCCCACCGGAACGTCGCGAGGCCCGGCGCTCGCTGCAGCTTGCAGGGCGACGCCGATCAATTCCTCGTCATTGGGCACCATCAGTTCGGGCGCGAAATCACCGATTCAATCGATCGAGTGCTGCCGAGAACTCGTCGGTGAAGCCCATGCGCGCGGCGATCATCCCGAGCTGCTCGTCGGCGTACAGGTCGGTGTCGGACAGAATCACCCCGAGGACTGCCTCAGGCAGGCCGATGTCCGACAGCACGCCGAGGTCGCCCTCCTCGAACGGCTCGTTCGGGTCGAGTTCGTCGTAGTCGATGTCGGCGTCGAGCTTCTCCAGCGCCTCCGCGGCGATGTCGTAGTCAAGCGCGGCGGTCGCGTCGGACAGGAACAGCCGCGTGCCCGACGGCGCTGGACGCACGATGACGAAGAACTCGTCGTCGACGTTCAGTAAACCGAAAACCGCACCGGCACTGCGTAATTCGCGCAACTCAGTCTCCGCGGCCGCCAGGCTGGTCAATGCCCTGGACCGCATCGGGGCGCACCGCCACTGGCCGTTCTCTCGGACCACCGCGAGCGCGAAGCCCTCCGGGATCTCCCGGGTCTGCTCCTTCGCCGGTCGACGCTGTGGTCCCATGGCCGCATACGGTAGTCCCCGAGCACGCGCCTTGACCACTATTGGCAGCAGACGCCCTCAACCGGATGTGCCAACCTTGAACACGTGACCACGACACCCGTCTGCGTGCTGGGCATGGGCCTCATCGGCGGGTCGATCATGCGGGCAGCGGCCAAGGCCGGCCGCGAGGTCTTCGGCTACAACCGCTCCGTCGAGGCCGTCACCGCCGCCCGGTTCGACGGCTTCGACGCCACGCACCACCTCGACGAAGCACTGCACCGCGCCGCCGATGCCAACGCCCTGATTGTGCTGGCCGTTCCCGCCCCTGCACTGTCGATCCTGCTTCCATACGTCAGGGACATGGCCCCGGACAATCCGCTCACCGACGTCACCAGCGTCAAAGTGGCTGTGCTGCAAGAAGTTCAGAGATTCGGGTTACAGAGGCGGTTCGTCGGCGGCCATCCCATGGCAGGCACCACCCACTCCGGCTGGTCGGCGGGAAACGCCCGCTTGTTCGTCGGCGCACCATGGGTGGTGGCCGTCGACGACCACGTCGACCCACGTTGCTGGACGACGGTCACCGAGCTCGCCCTGGACTGCGGCTCGGTGGTGGTGCCCGCCAGGTCCGACGAGCACGACGCAGCCGCGGCCGCGATTTCGCATCTTCCCCACATCGTCGCCGAGGCCGTTGCGATCACCGCCGGCGAAGTACCCCTGGCGTTCGCGCTGGCGGCGGGGTCGTTTCGCGACGTGACCAGGGTGGCGGCCACCGCGCCGGAGCTGGTTCGCGCGATGTGCGAGACTAACGCCGAGCAGCTGCTGCCGATGCTCGACCGGACAATCGAGCTGATGACGCGCGCCCGCACGGTACTGGCCCAACACGGTTCGGTCGCCGAGCTGGTGGACGACGGCCACGCCGCCCGCATGCGCTACGACGGCTTCTCGCGCTACGAGATCGCCGGAATCGTTGTGGGCGAGGAACGCTGGCGTGAAGAACTGGCCGCCCTCGGCAGGGCCGGCGGGGTGATCAGATCCGTGCCGCCAGTCCGGGATAGTCCAGGATGAAGCCGTGGTCGTCGACGGTGACCTTGGTCTGAGCCACCGGTGAATGCAGCTTGATCCCGTCGGCTTCGCTGCTGTAGGAAATCGAGGCCGGCTTCACCTCGAAGTCGGGCAGCATCACGTACACCACAGGAACTGTCACCGACTCTCGGCGCTTGTACACCCCAGTTCGGCGAATGGGCAGTGTGTTGAAGAACGGGCTGAACACCACGTCGACGTCGAGAGCGCCGTCGAATGCGCCTCGTGACAGGCCTTGGTTGTTGGTGATCGACCACATGTTCTCGTCGTCACGCGCAATCGAGAGATGACGGTCGCGTTCAGACAGGGTCAGACTTATCGACAGCCGCTTGGTAGCACCGCCTTCGTCGGTGACCAGATCGTATGACGCGCTGAACGGCGGATGCGCGTCGGTGGGGCCGGCCACGATACGGCCGTATGCCTTGATTCTGTTGCCGGACAGGTGAATTCGTGCCGACTCCATGCGCGCGACGTCGTAGGCGCGCCATGTCATGATCGTCGGCCAGGGACTCGATGTCGGGTCGGACGGGCTCGCGCTCACCTCTCTACGGTAAGCGACGGACGTCCCACTGCGCCCGCGGTCCCTGAAGTGGTTCCCGGCGTTGTGACGGACGCTACATCGTCGACGAGCTGCGCCGGCATTCGTCGGAGCCGACCCGTGCCCGGCGCCGAAACCCACACCGCGAATGCCAGCAGCGCGTCGAGAATCAGCGCCAGCGCAGTCACCATGAGCGCCCCCACCAACGCGATGTAGAACTGGCGCACCTTGATGCCGTCGATCAAGTAGCGGCCCAGCCCGCCCAGACTCGCGTACGCCGCGATCGTGGCCGTCGCCACCACTTGAAGCACCGCGGTGCGCAGGCCGCCGAGGATCAGCGGCAGTGCGTTCGGAAGCTCCACCCGCAGCAGCACCCGCGACTCCGTCATGCCCATCGCCCGCGCGGCATCGACCACGGCCGGGTCGACGTTCGCGATCCCGGCGTACGTGCCGGCCAGCAGCGGCGGGATGCCCAGCAGCATCAACGCCACCGTCGGCGGCACCAACCCAAGCCCCCACAGCAGCACACCCAGCAGCAGCACACCCAGTGTCGGCAGCGCACGCAGCGCGTTCACCCCGGTGACCACCACCAACGTGCCGCGGCCGGTGTGGCCGACCGCCATGCCGATCGGCACCGCGATCACCACCGACACCGCGACGGCTACCACTGTGTACTGCAGATGCTCGCCGGTGCGGGCCAGCAGCCCGGCGCTGCCGCCCCAATTGGCGGCGGTGAAGATGTAGGACAGCGCCTGCTGCAGAAAGTTCATCGGGCACCCACCCGTTGCGCGCGCACCCACGGTGTCGCCAGCCGCCCCGCCACCAGGATCGCTGTGTCGACGACGATCGCGAGCACGAAAATCGCAATGATTCCCCCGATGATCTGGTCGCTCTTGTCGGCCTGATATCCCTCGGTGAACCACGTCCCCAATCCGCCGATGCCGATCACCGAGCCCACGGACACCATCGAGATGTTCGTCACGGCGACCACTCGAAGGCTCGCGACGAGCACCGGAATGGCCAGTGGCAGTTCGACTTTGACCATCCGCAGAAGGGGGCGGTAGCCGACGGCCGTGGCGGCGTCGATCACGTGGGCGGGCACCGCGTCCAGCGCCTCGGGCACGGCGCGCACCAGCAACGCGATCGTGTACAGCGTCAGCGCGACGATCACGTTGGCTTCGTCGAGGATTCGTGTCGGGATGACCAGCGGCAGCACCACGAACAGCGCCAGCGACGGGATTGTGAAGACGATGCTGGCACTCACCGTGGTGAGCCGCCGCAGCAGACGTGTCCGCTGGACGAACGCCCCCAGCGGCACCGCGATCAGGAGCCCCAGCAGCACGGGGATCAGCGACAGACGCAGATGCACGAGTGTGAGCGCCCAGCCGTCGTCGAGGTGGTTCAGCAGGTAGCGCATCAGCGGCTCCGCTGTTCGTCGAGCGCGGCCAGCACGTCGTCGGCGCGCACACAGCCGATCACCTTGCCGGCGTCGTCGACCGCGACACCGACCCCCACCGGTGATGACAGCGCCGCGTCGAGCGCCTGACGCAGCGTGCCGTCGGGACGGAACAGCGAGCCGCCGGCGACCAGCCCGTCGGCGTTGCGCCATCCGACCGGCGCCCCGTCGGAGTCGGTCACCAGTTCCCAATCGCCGACACGCCGGATGTCATGCAACCGCAGACCGGAGGCGTGGAAGAACTGCAACCTGCGGTAGCCGCGGTCGGCGCCGACGAAACTCGCGACGAACTCGTTGGCCGGGTTGGCCAGCAGCTGCGCGGGCTCGTCGTACTGCTGGAGCACGCCGCCCGGACCGAACACCGCGACCTTGTCGCCGATCTTCACGGCCTCGTCGATGTCATGGGTGACGAAGACCACCGTCTTGTGCAATTCGCTTTGCAGCCGCAGCATTTCGGCTTGCAGCTCTTCGCGGACCACCGGGTCGACGGCGGAGAACGGCTCGTCCATCAACAGGATCGGCGGGTCGGCAGCCAGCGCACGCGCCACCCCGACGCGCTGCTGCTGACCACCGGATAGCTGCGCGGGATAGCGGTCGGCCAGTTTCGGGTCGAGACCCACCCGCGCCATCACCTCGAGCGCTGCCTTGCGTGCGCTGCGGCGCGACTGTCCGCGCAGCACCGGAACGGTCGCGACGTTGTCGATGACCCGCTGATGCGGCATCAGCCCGGCGCTTTGGATCACATAGCCGATCCCGAGCCGGAGCTTGACCGGGTTCACTGTGGTGACGTCGGCGCCGTCGACGGTGAGCCTGCCGGAGGTGGGCTCGATCATCCGGTTGATCATCCGCATTGAGGTCGTCTTGCCGCAGCCGGACGGGCCGACGAAGACCGCCAAGGTGCCGGTGGGCACGTCGAGAGTCAGGTTGTCCACCGCGACGGTGCCGTCGGGGTAGGTCTTGCTGACAGCGTCGAAGGTGATCATTTCGGTTTGTCGAAGCCGTTGTCGTGCACCCACTTTCGGGCTGCTTCGTCCGGGTCGATGCCCGAGTTGCCCGATACGGCGGCATTGAGCTTGATCAGATCCTCGGTGGTGAGCTTGGCCGAGACCGCGTCGAGTACCGTCTTGAGCCGATCGGACATCTTCTGCGAGCTCACCAACGGAACGACGTTGGCGGCCAAAAAGTTGTTCTTCGGGTCCTCGAGCACCACAAGATCGTTTTGCGGGATGGCCGGCGACGTACTGAACAGATCGGCGGCGGTGACAGTGCCGTTGACCAACGCCTTGACGGTCGCCGGGCCGCCGCCGTCGCTGATCGCCACGAAATTGCCGGGGCTGATGTCCAGTCCGTACTTCGCCTTGAGGCCTGGCAATCCCTCAGTGCGATTGAGAAATTCCGACGGCGCCCCGAATTTCACCTCCGCCGAGTGGGCGGCGAGGTCGCCGATGGTCTTGAGGTTCCACCTGGTCGCGGTATCGCGCGTGACGGTCACGGTGTCGGTGTCATTCGCCGGTGACGGCGTGAGGACAGACAGATCGCCGGGCAGCGCCTTCAGCAGCGCGAGCACCACTGCGTCGGGGCTCGTGGCTGTGGTCTTGGGATCGAAATACTGCAATAGGTTGCCGGTGTATTCCGGGATCAGGTCGATCGAATGGTCTTTGACCGCAGGAATGTACGTCTCGCGGCTGCCGATGCCGAACTGGCGGCGGACGTTGAAGTCGTTGGCCTGTAAGGCTTGCGCGTAGATTTCGGCCACAATCTTGGACTCGGGGAAGTCGGCCGACCCCACGGCGATCGACTTGAGGTCACCCGACGCCGGACCGCCCCCGAGCGGGTTGGAGCTTCCGCAGCCGGCCACCAACACCGCCCCGGCGACGAGCGCCGACAAACGCCGCCGGGCTCGGGCCATGGGCATTCCTCTCGGCAGGCGCCGTCTGCTCGCTGAACCATAACGCGCCAGAGGTTTGATTCTCATCAGGAACGGGTGAAGATGGAGTATGACCAGCGATCCTCGGGTGCCCCCCGAACCGCCCGAGCCGCCGCCCGTCGTGCCGGCTCACACCACGGCCGGCAGTAGCGATGCTCTTTCACCCTCCGCCACGCCACCGACCTCAGCGGTGAAATTCACCAGGACAGCCGCAGCGTGGTGGTCCCTTATCGTGGGGCTGCTCATCCTCGTTTTGCTGCTGATCTTCATCGGCCAGAACACCGACTCGACGACGATTCACTTCTTCGGCTGGAGTTGGAACACACCGGTGGCGCTGGCCATCCTGGTCTCCGCCGTCTGCGGCGCCGGCATCACCGTGCTGACGGGTGCCGCGCGCATGTTTCAGCTACGACGCGCTGCGAAACGGAACCTGCGCGCTGGCCGCCGCTGACTGACCTAAGGCGCCGTTGCCAGCGCCCGCCGCTATTCATGGGTGAACGAAAACACTTCTAGCCCTTGGCTTACCTGCACGTCGGACGTCCCGGGTGACGTTTGCATTCGTCGCTGAACCTCTCTTGGACCACTCCTCCGCTGCACGAGCGTGCGCTGTGGTAAGGAAACGGAACCATCCGCGTCGGCGGTCGCTCCGAATGACTTTGCGACCACGGTCAATGACGGCACCCGCCGTCGCACACGAAGGAGTGATGATGCGGCACCCTCAACCCACAACCCTTGCGCTGGCAGGACTTTCCGTTGTCGCGGTGGTTGGCCTGTCGGCCTGTTCGAATGACAGCAGCACATCGGCGGCGCCCACGAGCACCAGCATGGCCACTGCGCCGGCGGCCTCCAGCTTGGTCGGTCCGGGATGCGCCGCTTACGCACAACAGGTTCCGACCGGCCCGGGCTCCGTCGAGGGTATGGCCCAAGACCCCGTGGCGGTCGCGGCGTCCAACAACCCGATGCTCACCACGCTGACTGCTGCGCTGTCGGGCAAGCTGAACCCGAACGTGAATCTGGTGGACACCCTGAACAACGGCCAGTACACCGTGTTCGCGCCCACCGATGACGCGTTCAAGAAGCTGCCGCAGTCGACCATCGATTCGCTGAAGACCGACTCGGACACGCTGACCAAGATCCTCACTTACCACGTGGTGGCCGGCCAGGCGTCGCCCGACAAGGTCGTGGGAACCCACAAGACGCTGCAGGGAGCGACGGTGACCGTCACCGGCTCCGGCGACAACCTGAAGGTCAACGACGCCAGCCTGGTCTGCGGTGGCGTGAAGACGGCGAACGCGACCGTCTACATGATCGACACGGTGTTGATGCCGCCGGCTGCGTGACTGCTATCGACTCTGCGCTGAGAGCGTGAAAAGCCAAGCGGCTCAAGCTCTCAGCGCAGAGTCAAGCGTTGATTACGCGCAGGCCGGCGGTGATCAGCGGCGCGACGCCCAACCAGTGGTTGACAGTGACCGTTTTCCACGCAGTCAAACTCAACTGAGGAGGCGGAGCTCCGTCAAGATTGCCAGCACGGCCCCTGATACGCGCCCTTAAGCTCTTTCTGTGGCCCTTTTGCGAGTCGATCAAGACGACCTTCGAGTTGTAGCGAGCGAATTGCACTCACTTGCAGACGACCTATCCACTGGCTCTCCTCTCCGGAATCGGGTACATGCTGAGCAAGATCTGGAAATAGGCGAATGTCACCATCACGCACGTTCACGCCATCAAAGGCGTTCAACTGGCTGACCACCAACAGGTACGGGATGGTTCTGTCCAGTGCCATAGTGCTCGCGTTCGCGTGCTTGGAGGGCTACGTCTTCTTCAAGATGCACAATGGTCTTTACCTCATCTTTGCGATATTCATGGTCGCCGTCGTCGTCAACGGGTGGGTGCAGGTGTACCGGCACCGTAACCACAGATCCTGGCCTCCCAAGCTTCGATGGGTCTCGCGAGACAAGGCAGATTAGTTCGATTTCCCAGCGAGAATTCCGGCTGCGTGACTGCTATCGACTCTTGATTTCGCGCAGGCCGGCGGTGATCAGCGGCGCGACGACGTCGTTGTCCCAGTCGGGCGGGCCGCCGCCAGTGGCCAGCCGGTCGCGGAAGTCCACACCCGCGGCGATGATCGCCAACTTGAAGTACGCCAGCGCCAGATAGAACGACCAATGCGTGAGCTCGCGGCCGGAAATCACCGAATAGCGTTGCGCCAGTTCGTCAGCCGACGGCAACAGCTCTGACGTCCACGCCGCGTCCATCTTCACGATCGCATCCATCGCGGGATCGCGGTAGATACACATCAACGCGACGTCGCTGAGCGGATCGCCGAGCGTGGACATCTCCCAGTCCACCACCGCGCGCACCACCGACGCGTCCTGGCCGTCGAGAATCGTGTTGTCGATGCGGTAGTCACCGTGCACGATCGACGCCCCGCTCTCCGCCGGGACCGCTTGCCCCAGCAGAGAATGCAGCCGCTGCACGTCGGCATCTCGCGGGTCGTCCTGCTCGCGCACGTACTGCCACTGACCGCCCCAGCGCTTGACCTGACGACCCAAATAGCCTTCGGGACGGCCAAAGTCGCCCAGCCCCACTTCGCCCGGGTCGACGGCATGCAGATTCGCGAGCACCTGCACCAGACCGGTCACGCAGCCGTCGACGACATCACGGCCTCCGAGGGCTTGCAGCTCGTCGCGCGTGCGCACGATGCGCCCGTCGACGTACTCAACCATCGCAAATGGAGCGCCGAGCACGGACTCGTCCTCGCACAATGCGACCGCCTTGGCCACCGGCACACCTGTGCCGGCCAGCGCCGCCACCACCCGGTACTCGCGGGCCATGTCGTGAGCGGACGGTGTCAGACCATGCAGCGGCGGTCGGCGCAGCACCCACTGTGACGCGTCGTCACGCACGTGGAACGTCAGGTTGGAACGCCCGCCGGAGATCAATTCGGCGCGCAGCTCTCCGCGGCGGGGGACGTCGACGCCGTGCAGATAGCGGTCGAGCGCAGCGAGGTCCAGTCCAGCGAGGCTGTCGGTGGTCACCGACTGTGTATATCGGGTCAGCGCGAGTTGGGTGGCAGCAGGTCCCACACGTGCTCGGTGCAGTTGACTTCCGCGACGGTGAAGACACCTCGACGGGAGTAGCGCAGCCGCGTGATCGAGGCGTAGTCGATGGGAAAGAGCAGCAGACGCTCGGTGCCGAGGATGCGGTGCAGGGTCACGTTGATTACCCCGCCATGGCTGAACAGGGCCACGGTGTCGTCGTGGTCGGCGTTGGACACGACGTCGTCTATCGCGGCGGACACCCGCTTGACGAACGCATCTTCGTCGACGCCGCTGGGCAGATGCCCGCTGGCCAGTCGCTCCCACTCCTCGGGGAACTCTTCACGGATCTGCTCGATCGGGACGTAATGCGCCATGTCGCGGTCATATTCGGCAAGGCGGTCGTCGATCTCGACGTCCAGGCCGAGCGCGTCGGCGACGGGCGCGGCGGTCTGCACCGCCCGTCGCTGGGGGCTGCTGAGCACTCGAGTGATCGCGTGGCGGCTCAGCGCTTTCGGCAGCCGGCGCGCCTGCTCCACACCTACGTCGGAGAGTTCGGGATCCGCGCCCTCACCCGGCTCACTGCGAAGGGGCAGCGCATGCCGGATCAACAGCAATTGCACGCGTGCCACCATAGAGGGCGTGCCCGGGTACGCCGACGACCTGTTCGACCTCACCGACCGCGTGGTGCTGGTCACGGGCGGCAGCCGGGGGTTGGGCCGCGAGATGGCGTTCGCGGCGGCGCGTTGCGGCGCCGACGTGGTGATCGCCAGCCGCAATTTCGACAGCTGCCAAGCTACCGCCGCCGAGATTACGCAAGAGACCGGCCGGGCGGCGATGCCCTACGCCGTGCATGTGGGGCGGTGGGATCAGCTCGACGGGCTGGTGGACGCGGTGTACGAGCGGTTCGGCAAGGTCGACGTGCTGGTGAACAACGCCGGTATGTCCCCGCTGTACGAGTCGCTGACGTCGGTGACGGAAAAGCTGTTCGACGCGGTGATGAACCTGAATCTCAAAGGGCCGTTTAGGTTGTCAGCGCTCATCGGCGAGCGCATGGTGGCCGCCGGGCGCGGTTCGATCGTCAACGTCAGCACGGTGGGATCGCTGCGGCCGGGCCCCGACATCGTCCCCTACGCGGCGTCGAAGGCCGGGCTGAACGCCATGACCGAGGCGCTCGCCAAAGCGTTTGCGCCCGCAGTACGGGTGAACACGTTGATGCCCGGGCCGTTTCTGACCGACGTCAGCAAGGCGTGGAACCTGGACAAGGCGACCGGGAACCCATTCGGCCACCTGTCGCTGCAGCGCGCCGGGCAGCCACACGAAATCATCGGTGCTGCTTTGTATTTGATGTCCGACGCGTCGAGCTTCACCACCGGTTCGATTGTGCGGGTGGACGGCGGCATCCCGTAACACCGCGACGCTGCGTTCAGTGTGGTGCGGGCATCGGGAACGAACCTGCGCCGTGGTCACTGGCGGCGATCACCGGCAGCACCACATAGGACGGATGCGCAGCGTCATGCAGGATCGTCTGCGTTGCCGCCCGCATGTCGGTGTCCTGTCCGAAAGGCTTGCCGGTGTTGGGGTTAGGCGCGAACTGCGGGTAATCGCTGCTGGAAATCTCGACACCAATCCGATCGCCGGCGCGGAACAGATAGCTGGTGGGCCACACCGCGATCGTGTACTCATACGGCTGGCCCGGAGTGATTGGCTGCGGAGCGGCCAACGAGTCACGGAATGCGGCGCGCAAAATGCCGTTGTTGAGATTGATCACTTGCCCGTCGGGCTTGACGACGGTCACTTTCGCGGTGAAGTCGGTGTCGGTTGCCGACGACGCCGCCCACAGGTGCACGTCGATCGGGCCGGTGACTTCGGTGTCGGCGGTCAACGGTGCGCTGTCGTACACGAGGACGTCGGACCGCTGCTCGACCGGCGTCTGATCGTACGGACCTTGCTGCGACTTGCGGGCATCGCAGCACGAATGCCCGCCGAGGCTTGGTACCGGAACCGCTGGATCGTAGGTGTAGACGTCGGCCTGCTCCGTGGCTGCGGGCGGTTCGGTGCCCAACTTGCCTGTGCGCTCGGCGAATTCGCCATGGCCGGACAGGTAGTAACGTGTCCAGCGCGTCTGCGGAAGCGGCCATCCTGGCGCTGACTTCCAGCGGTTGGCTCCCATCAGGAAGTAGTCCACCCTCGGGCTGCCCGCCACGCCGTTGTCGACGCCCTTCAGGAAGTGGTCGAACCACGCCACCATCAGTTCGTTGATAGGGCTGTTGCCCACAGCGCCAACGTCTTTCAGCAACGCTGGCGCCGGTGAATCGGAGCGCCCCCAATCCAGGTGATCCCATGGGCCGATCACCAACCGCTGGTTGCTGCGCGCCAGAGGTGTGGCGCCGTGGGCGAGCATGCCGGTGAAGTTGTCCAATCCACCGGACAGAAATGCGTCGTACCAGCCCTCGACGTCGAGCACGGGAACCTTCACTGCCGCATAGCGATCCCGGATGCTCCAGCGCGTCCAGTAGTCGTCGCGGGTCGAGTGCCGAATCCAGTCGAAGTACCACGGTGCAACGGCGGGGCCGCCCGGGTGCAATACGGGTAAGTCCTTGTACGGCCGGAAGTTCAGCCACCGCGTCACCTCCCCCGCTGCCGCCCTCAGCTCGGCGGCCGTGGCCGAGTCATGGCGGTTTTCCGCCGCGGTGGTCGCGATCGACGTGATCGCCCACGGCAGCACGAAACCGAGCCGAAATTCGCCGCCTTCGTACATCCAGCCGTCGTAGTAGTCCGCGGCGGTGTTGGCCGGCACGATCGTCACCAGATGCGGCGGGGCGGTCACGGCTGCAAGCCACTGCGTCGCACCGACATACGACGACCCGTACATTGCGACCTTGCCGTCGGAGCCGGGCAGCGCAGCCGCCCATTCCACAGAGTCGTAGCCGTCGGCCATGTCGGGCCCGAACTCGCTGAACGTGCCCTCCGAGGAGCCCTGCCCCCGAACATCCTGCACGGCAACGAGATAACAGTGCGACGCGAACCAATCCGGCGGCTCGTAGCGTGACGGGCTGGTCTGCGCGCCGGACTTGCCGTACTGGGTGCGCATCAGGATCACCGGCACAGAGTCTGCGGTCCTGGGCCGGTAGACGTCGGCGCGCAGGATCGTGCCGTCGCGCATGCGTGCCGGCACGTCGGTCTGCTTGCTCACCGCACAAGGCCCGCGCCCGGCAGCGGGCCGCCGCGGTGGCTGCGGGCTTTCACTGCACGCGACCAGCAGCACAACGAGTGCGATGGCAAGCGCTGCATGAGCGGCCGTGGCGAGACGGCGCATTCGGTCCCTAGGTTTCGTCAGCGATCTGATCGCGGCTTTCGTGCAATCCCGGTGCGTCCGGGTCTGTGCCCTGCTGATCGTGCTGCGCCTGCCACTCCCGTTGGCTGTCAGTCGCTTTCCGGGCATCCCTCGGCGTGGCAGGCGGATCGTTGTGCTGGTCCATGATGAGAGCCCTCCTAGGTCCGGCGCATCGTTACGGCGTGACGATGTCGAAGTTGGGGTTCGGCTTGTCCAGAACATCGGCCAGGCGGGCCAGCGCGTCACTGTCCCCGCTGACGTCGATGCCGGGCGACGTCCGGTCGCCTGCCACGTACGTCAACAGCCGCATCTTGTCATCCAACCGCACCGCCGCGTCGGCGGTGGACCGGTCCCCCGGTCGCTTGCGGTACACCAGCACACCGTTGCGCAGCGTCACGCGGTAGTTGGCGTCCAGGTCTGCGAACGTCACGTCGAACGCAAGGTCGAGCCCCCATGCGCGCGGACCGTTCACGCTGATCGCCAGGATGTCGAACATCTGCTCCGGCGTGAGCTGCGCGAGGATGGTCGGCGACGTGAGCTGGCTGGCGGTGCCGAAATTTCCGCCGCGCAGTTCGGTCGCACCGGAGAGGAAGAAGTTGCGCCACGTCGCGTTCTCGGCGCCGTAGGCAAGCTGCTCGAGAGTGTCGGCGTAGACCCGGCGTGCGTTCTGGTGATCCGGCTCGGTGAAGATGGCATGGTCCAGAAGTGTTGCGGCCCAGCGGAAGTCACCGGCATCGAACGCCTTCTGGGCAATCTCGACCACCCGGTCGATGCCACCGAGAGCGTCGACGTATCTCTTGACCAGCTCTTCAGGCGGGTGCGGCCACAGCCGGGCCGGGTTCCCGTCGAACCAGCCCATGTAGCGCTGGTATATCGCCTTGACGTTGTGGCTCACGGAGCCGTAGTAGCCGCGGACATGCCATGCCCTGTTCAGCGCCGGCGGCAATTGGAACTGCTCGGCGATCTCCGCGCCGGTGTAGCCCTGGTTCAGCAGCCGCAGCGTCTGATCGTGCAGGTAGGCGTACATGTCGCGCTGCGTCGACAAGAATTCGACGATCCGGTCCCGGCCCCAGATGGGCCAGTGGTGGGACGCGAACACCACTCCGGCGTCGTCGGCGAAGCGGTCGATCGCTTCGGTCAGGTACCCCGACCAGACGTGCGGGTCGCGCACCAGCGCGCCGCGCAGCGTCAGCAGGTTGTGCAGGTTGTGCGTGGCGTTCTCCGCGATGCACAGAGCGCGGTAGCGGGGGAAGTAGAAGTGCATCTCGGCCGGCGCCTCACTGCCCGGCGCCAGCTGGAACTCGATCTCGACACCGTCGATAGTGTGCTTCTCACCGGTTCTCGTGATGACGACGGTCGGCACGATCAACGCGAACTCGCCGGTGGAAGTGTTCTGCCCCAAGCCTGTTCCGACCTGGCCCCGGGGACCCCGCGCCAGCAGTGTGCCGTACATGTAGGTGGCGCGCCGCGCCATCGCTGTGCCGGCGTAGATGTTCTCTTGCACCGCGTGCTCGGTAAAGCCCTCGGGGGCAAGGATGCTGACCTTGCCGCCGTCGACGTCTTGTTGGTTGGTGACGCCCAGCACGCCACCGAAGTGGTCGCCGTGGCTGTGGGTGTAGATGACCGCCACGACCGGCCGGTCGCCGCCGCGGTGTTCGCGGTACAGGTTCATCGCCGCCGCGGCGACCTCGGTGGAGATCAGTGGGTCGATGACGATGACGCCGTTGTCGGTTTCGACGAACGTGATGTTGGAGATGTCGAAGCCGCGCACTTGATAGATGCCGTCGACCACCTCGTACAGGCCTTGCTTGGCGGTCAACTTCGACTGCCGCCACAAGCTGGGATGTACCGACATGGGGGCGTCGCCGGTGAGGAAGGCGTAGGCGTCGTTGTCCCACACCACCCGCCCGTCGGCTGCCGTGATCACACACGGCTGCAGCGTCGCGATGAGCCCGCGATCGGCGTCGTCGAAATCGGTGGTGTCGTCCAACGGCAGCGAGCCGAGGTGATCCTTGTGCGCGCGTTCGATCGTCGGGGTGGGCGGCTTGGGGGTCATGGCTCCGACAGTGCCACCGCGACTCGCCTTGCACATCGAATTCGGCTGATTATCAGGGGGTTACCATGCAGCGGTGACGTTCGTGGAGGTCATCGAGACCGTCGGCAAGGTGATCGACGCGACCGGTGTTGCGGTGATCGTCGGTGGTGCGCTGGCCGCGGCGGCGCTGACGTCGACGCGGCGATTTGCCGACGGCAGTCGCTACGAATCGTTTCGCCGCCAGCTCGGCCGCTCGATTCTGCTCGGCCTCGAATTTCTGGTGGCTGCCGACATCATCCGCACGGTGGCCATCACGCCGACACCGCAGAGCGTCGCGGTGCTCGGCGGCATCGTGCTGATTCGGACGTTCCTGAGCTTCTCGCTGCAGTTGGAGATGACGGGTGCCTGGCCGTGGCAGCACCGGCCGGCGGTCAAAACCGGTGCAGCACAACCTGACTGAGCAGACCATCCTGCACTGTCGCTGTCATGTAAGTGCAGTGCGGCTGGCGGCGCCGGTCGGTGGGCGACCCAGGGTTGAGCAGCCGCAGTCCCGTCGGCGCGGTGCTGTCCCAGGGGATGTGGCTGTGGCCGAACACCAGCACGTCGACGTCGGGATAGCGGCGTGCCATCCGCGCGTCGCGGCCCTTGGCGTCGCCGGTTTCATGCACCACGGTGAAGCGCACGCCGTCCAGCGTGGCGATGGCTTCCTCGGGTAGGCGGGCGCGCAGCTCGGGTCCGTCGTTATTGCCCCAGCAGGCGATCAGTTTCGTGGCGCGATGCTCGAGCGCCTCGAGCAGTGCCACGTCCACCCAGTCGCCGGCATGGATGACCACGTCGGCGGCGTCGACTTCGTCCCATACCGGGCGCGGCAGGTCGCGGGCCCGCTTGGGCACATGGGTGTCGGAGATCAGCAGCAGCTTCACGACGTCTGCAGCAGCTCGGCCATCTTGGGCATCACCGCTTGCAGCGCCTTGAGCGGCCGCAGCATCACCTTGACTTCGGTGATCTTGCCCTCGTCGTTCCAGTGGATCATGTCGATGCCGTTGACGTGGATGCCGTCGACGTCGGCGACGAACTCCAACACGGCCGAGCGGTCGCCATACCAATGGTTGACGTAGCGGAAGTCGTTGGCGCCGAACAACTTTGCGGCGGCTTGCAAGTATGCGAGCGTCTTGGCGCGGCCTTGTTGCGGCGTGAAGACCGCCGGCGAATAGAACACCGCATCGTCGGCGAGCAGGTCGTGCAGCTGGTCGGTGCGCTGGTTGTCGATCATGTCGATCCAGCGCTGGATCACCGGCGGCGTCATGTGATCGGCTCGATTCCGAGGTCTTTGTACGTGACAAGGGCAACGTACGGCACATTCAGCTCGGCGAAGAGGCGGGCGGCGATCTCGCCGCGGTCGACCATCGGAATCACGCCGGTGACCGCGGCGCCGGCCTCGATGACTTTGTCGTGCGCCTTGCGGACCGATCCGCCGGTGCTGACGACGTCCTCGACCAGCAGCACTCGCGTACCAGGATGGTCGCGCAGCCGGAAGCCCTCGATGAACTGTTCGAGGCCACGAGACTTGGGTTCCTTGCGGACCGAGAACCACGCCTTGCCGGTGACCATTGCGACGCCGACGGCAAGGGCGTCGGCACCCATCGTGAGGCCACCCACCGCATCGAATTCGATTCCGTGCTGCTGGGCCAGGTCGACGATGGCCCGGCTGACGACGGCCAGTCTGGCGCCGGTGTCCACGGCGTGCTTGCCGTCGATGTAGTGGTGGCTGGTCTGGCCGCTGGCGAGTTTGAACGGCACGTCGCGGTACTCGTGGCCGCGTTTGATGATCTCGAAGGCGTCCTGCCAGGAGGTCGAAGTCGTCACCGCGGTAATGCTACGGACGCTGGTCGGCCGTCTGCCGAGACTACGGTTGCTGACGGATTTCGGCGGATCTGGCGCAACAACCGTAGTGTCAGCGCGATCTCTGGCTCGCAGAAAGCGCGCCCGAAGGGATTCGAACCCCTAACCTTCTGATCCGTAGTCAGATGCTCTATCCGTTGAGCTACGGGCGCTCGTATTCAGTTGTGTGGCGGAGGCGAGAGGATTTGAACCTCCGGTCCGCTTTAAGGCGGACAACTCATTAGCAGTGAGCCCCATTCGGCCGCTCTGGCACGCCTCCTTGAAACGGCATCCGCCGAAGGCACAGCGTACACAGCGCTCAGCGAGCAAGGCAAAGCGCCGCAACGCCCGAACCCCCGCAACCTATGCTGGGCGGGTGACCGCCCGTCTGCGCCCCGAGCTGGCCGACCTGCCGGCCTACACCCCGGGTAAGACGGTGCCGGGCGCCATCAAGATCGCCAGTAACGAGACAGTCCATGGGCCGCTGCCGACGGTCCGCGCGGCGATCGAGAAGGCCACCGACAGCATCAACCGCTACCCCGACAACGGCTATTCCGAACTGCGTGAGCGGCTGGCCGAGCACGTCGGCTTCTCCCCCGAGAACATCTCGGTGGGCTGCGGCTCGGTGAGCCTGTGCCAGCAGCTGATCCAGCTGACGGCCGCCGCCGGCGACGAGGTGGTGTTCGGCTGGCGCAGCTTCGAGGTGTACCCCCTGCAAGTCCGCCTGGCAGGGGCCACGCCTGTTCAGGTGCCGCTGACCGATCACACCTTCGACTTGGCCGCGATGGCCGACGCGATTACCGACCGCACACGGCTGGTGTTCGTCTGCAATCCCAACAACCCCACCTCGACCGTGGTCGAGCCTGCTGCACTGATCGAGTTCGTCGAGGCTGTGCCGCCCGATGTGCTGGTCGCGATCGACGAGGCCTACGTCGAGTACATCCGCGACGGCATGCAGCCGGACACCTTGGACTTGGTGCGCCGCCATCCGAATGTCGTTGCGCTGCGGACCTTTTCGAAGGCCTACGGGCTGGCCGGGCTGCGTGTGGGTTATGCGATCGCAGACCCGGACATCGTGGTCGCGCTTGGCAAGGCGTACGTGCCCTTCAGCGTCAGCAGCATTGCGCAGGCCGCCGCGATCGCCTCGCTCGACGCCGCCGACGAGTTGCTTTCCCGCACCGACGACGTGGTGGCCGAACGGGAACGGGTCGCGTCGGCACTGGCCGCGGCGGGCTACCCGCTGCCACCGTCACAGGCGAACTTCGTGTGGCTGCCGCTGGCCGAGCGCACCTCCGAGTTCGTGACCGCCGCCGCCGACTCGCGCCTCATCGTGCGGCCCTACGGCCAGGACGGCGTGCGAGTCACCATCGGCGCGCCGCACGAGAACGACGCCTTCCTCGACTTCGCCCGGCACTGGATAGGAGACAACCGTGACCGATGACGTGGCGCGCAAGACGTTCACCGAACTCAAGGAGCGCACAGGACGGATCCCCGATGCCGAGCTCGACGAGTTCTGGGCGACGCTGGAGCCGGCCACGATCGATTTCATACTGGGCGAATGGAAGGGCGGCGAGTTCCACACCGGCCACCCCGCCAACGGCTTCATGAAACGGCTGAACTGGTTCGGCAAGACCTTTCACTCCGCCACCGACGCCAAGCCGCTGGTGTGCCTGGACGCCGACGGCAACAAGTTCTCCAACACCGAGGCGATGAACGGCGAGGCCAGCCTGTGGATGGAGGAATTCCGTGGCGAGGTGACGGCCAGCATGGTTTACGACGGCCGGCCCGTGCATGACCACTTCAAGAAGATCGACGACAACGCCGTCATGGGCATCATGAACGGCAAAGGCGCGGTGATCGACGGCCGCTACCTGTACTTCTACCTCGAGCGGGTCTAGACGTTACGGCCCGTCGCCGGACGTGAGCCGGTTGCGAAAAAATCGGCCGGTTTTCGCCGTGCGCTCACGCTCGGCGCGCAATCCGATCGGGTCTAGCTCGGGCGCCGACCAGTGAACGCGATCAGCCGGTCGAACGCCGACGCCTCCTCACCTACCTCGACCGGCTCGTCGAAGCCGACGGTGGCGCGGCCCTGCGGGGTGATGATGTTGCGCGCCAAGCCGTACACGTACTCCGCCAGTTCGGGCGTGGGCTCCACCGTCTGACCCGTGGCTTGCGCGTAATCCCAAGCGTGGATCAGGAATTCGATCGACAGCACCCCGACCATCACCTTGGCTGGCGCCTCGTTGGAACCCACCTTGACAGTGCCGTCGACGCCGCGTCTGCGCCACGCATCCAACGTCGGCCGCGCCGCGAGGATGATCTGCCGCTCGACGGAATCGGTGCTGTCTCGGGGCGGCAGCTGCGCCCCGGCCGCTTCCCCGATCGTCGTGATCGAGCTGATCAGGTGATCGGTGAGGGCGGCAACGTCGTACTCGCGGCATGGAGTTTGCTTGCCCAGATCGTCCGCCGAGATCACGTGCACCACTCGGTGCAGCTCCGTCAATGCGGCTTCGGCACTGCTCAATTCGTCGATCGGCGGCGTCTCTGCGCCGGCGGGGTAATCCGAGGGCATAGCCCCAACCGTAGCCGTCCTCGCCGAAGCGCCAGCCCCTGCCGACATGGGGTCTCGACGGCCGCCGATAGCCTGCAGGCATGGCAGACGCATACGAATCCGTGACCGTCGACGTCGACGACCACGTGGCACGGGTGACGCTGATCGGACCCGGCAAGGGCAACGCGATGGGTCCGGCGTTCTGGTCTGAGATGCCGGACCTGTTCGAGAAGCTGGACGCCGACCGCGACGTGCGCGCGATCGTGATCACCGGCTCCGGCCGCAACTTCAGCTACGGCCTGGACCTGCCCGCGATGGGTGGAAGCCTGACCGCGGTGATGGCCGACGGCGCGTCAGCGCGGCCCCGGGCCGAGTTCCACGCCGAGGTGCTGCGGATGCAGAAGGCGATCAACGCCGTCGCCGACTGCCGCACGCCGACCATCGCCTCGGTGCACGGCTGGTGTGTGGGCGGAGGCGTCGACCTGATCTCGGCGGTGGACATCCGCTACGCGAGCGCTGACGCCAAGTTCTCGGTGCGCGAGGTGAAGCTGGCGATCGTTGCCGACGTGGGCAGCCTGGCCCGGCTGCCGTTGATCCTGAACGACGGGCACCTCCGTGAATTGGCATTGACAGGCAAGGACATTGACGCCGCCCGCGCTGAGAAGATCGGCTTGGTCAACGACGTCTACGACGACGCGCAGACGTGCCTGGCGGCTGCGCACGCGGCCGCAGCCGAAATTGCGGCGAACCCGCCGCTGACGGTGCGCGGCATCAAAGACGTGCTGGATCAGCAGCGTATCTCGCGGGTGTCGGAAAGCCTGCGCTACGTCGCGGCGTGGAACGCGGCGTTCTTGCCGTCGAAGGACCTGACCGAAGGCATCTCGGCGACATTCGCCAAGCGGCCGCCGAACTTCACGGGCGAATAGCGAAATCGGCGGTGGCGGAGGGATTTGAACCCCCGGACGGTGTTAGCCGTCTCTCGCTTTCAAGGCGAGTGCATTAGGCCGCTCTGCCACGCCACCGCGGACAAGCGTAGCCACCCCAGGCGCGCCGCCCTAGGCGCGGCCGGCCCGCCGCGGCTGCTCGCTCAGCTTCATGCCGGCGATGATCCGCCGGCAGTTCTCCCCCAGCGCGGCCACCTGCGGCCGTGACAGCTGGCCCAAGAAGTGCGTTCGCACGCACTGGGCGTAGGTGACCATCGCCTCGTTGACGGAATCGCGACCCTCGTCGGTGATCGTGGCCAACACCCCCCGTCGATCGTCGGGACTGGCTTCCCGCCGCACCAGGCCCTGGCCCTCGAGCCGTCGGATTTGCCGGGTGACCCGGCTGGGCAGCGACATCAGCTGCTCGGCCAGATCCCCCATCCGCGCCGACCCCGACGGCGTGTTGTTCAGTAAGTCCAGCAGCCGAACGTCATTGAGCGTCAGTTTGTGCGCGTCCACGAGCCCCCTATTGAGGATCACCGACAATCGCAGCGACGCCTCCAGGAAGTTTTGCCAAGATTTCATCTCGGCAATGTCCAAGCCCGGCATCTCGCTGGCCGAGCGCCCCCCGATCAAAACCTCCATGGGCGTTCATCCTAAAGCAGAGGATGTTGCCAGCGCACCGAAATGGTGCGGGAGTACCGTTGCCTCATGCGCGCCGTTGTAGCACGGTCGTCCGACCGCATGTCCTGGGAAGAAGTACCCGATGTGCACTGTGGGAAAGGTGAGGTACTACTGCGGGTGCGGGCCGCCGGAGTTAACCGTGCTGATTTGCTACAGGCGGCAGGACATTACCCGCCCCCGCCGGGCGCAAGCGACATTTTGGGGATGGAAGCCTCTGGGGTAATAACCGAAATTGGCGACGGCGTGTCCGGATGGGAACCCGGACAGGAAGTCTGCGCTTTGCTGGCGGGCGGCGGCTATGCGGAATACGTGGCGGTGCCGGCTCGTCAACTGATGCCGGTTCCCGACGGCGTCGATCTGATTGCCGCCGCGGGTCTGCCCGAGGTGGCCGGCACGGTGTGGTCGAACCTGGTGATGACGGCCGGACTGCACTCCGGTCAGACCGTGCTGCTGCACGGCGGTGGCAGCGGCATCGGCACGCACGGCATCCAGGTGGCCAAGGCGCTGGGCGCTCGCGTCGCGGTGACGGCCGGCTCGCGACAAAAGCTCGACGCCGCGCGCGAGCTCGGCGCCGACATCACGATCAACTACCGCGACGAGGACTTCGTCGAGCGGATCCGGGAGGCCACCGATGGCGCCGGTGCAGACGTCATCCTCGACATCATCGGAGCCAAGTACCTCGACCGCAACATCGACGCGCTTGCCAACGACGGCCGTCTTGTGGTGATCGGCATGCAGGGCGGTACCACGGGGGAGTTGAACCTGGGCAAGCTGCTGGCCAAACGCGCGGGCGTGATCGCCACCGCCCTGCGCAGCCGCCCGGTCGACGGGCCCGCCGGCAAGGGGACGATCGTCGAAGAGGTCGTCCGCAACGTCTGGCCGATGATCGCCGACGGGCGCGTGCGGCCGGTGATCGGTGCCGTGCTGCCGATCGAACAGGCCGCGCAGGCCCACCGGATGCTGGCCGAGGGCGAGGTGATCGGCAAAGTCGTTCTGCGCGTAGGAGATTAGCGCAGCAAGCCGATCAGCCGAGCGACGCCAGCGTGCGGACCAGCTGGTCCACCTCCGCCGTCGTCGAGTAGTGCGCCAGCCCGATCGACACCGCGCCCCCGACGTCGTTGACCCCGATCAGATCCAGTACCCGCGACGGCGCGTTGGCGATCGCGCAGATTCCGTTGTCGGCCAGCCGTTGCACCACCCGGTCCGCCGGCACGTCCATCACCGCGAAACTCAGCACCGGGATGCGCACCTCCGGACGCCCGAGCACCATCACCCGGGGCAGCGACCGTAGCGAGACCAGCAGGTAGTCGAACACCCGGTCCATGTACAAGCCCGCCGACTGCATCGACATCGCGAGCCGCTGCCTGCGGGTGCCGCTGGCCGACTCGTCAAGGGCCGCAAGGTATTCGATGCTGGCGACCACTCCGGCCAGCAGCCCGAACTGGTGCACTCCGGTTTCGAATCGGGCTGGCCCGGTCGCGTTGTGTGTCAGCGACATCGAGGCGAACGTCTCCATGATCGACGGCTCGCGGAATGCCAGCGCACCGATCGGTGGGCCGCCCCAGCCGACCGCGTTGACCGCCACCACGTCGGCGTCGACGTCGTTGATGTCCATCAACCGGTACGGCGCGGCCGCGGAGTGGTCGACCACTACCAGCGCACCGACGTCGTGCGCGAGCTTGGTGACGACGCGCAGATCGGTGACAGTGCCCAGCGTCGACGACGCCGACGTGATCGCCACCAGCCGAGTTGACTTGTTGATCAGGCTTTCCCATTGCCACGACGGCAGATCGCCGGTCTCGATGTCGACCTCGGCCCACTTGACCCTGGCGCCGTAGCGATTTGCTGCCCGCAGCCACGGGGCGATGTTCGCCTCGTCGTCGAGCCGGCTTACCACCACTTCGTAGCCGAGACCGGCCCGCGACGCCGACGCGTCGGCGAGCGCCCGCAGCAAAACGGCGCGGTCCGCGCCCAGCACCACGCCGCGCGGGTCCGCGTTCACCAAATCGCCGACGGCCTGGCGGGCGGCTTCCAGCACGGCCGCGCTGCGGCGCGCCGCCGGGTGCGGACCGCGGGGGTCGGGTCGAGAGCCACGGAAGGCGGTGGACACCGTGGTGGCGACGGCGTCGGGGACCAACATGCCGAGCTGCGCGTCGAAGTGCACCCAACCGTCGCCCAAGGTCGGGTGCAAACCGCGCACCCGGGCAACGTCGTACACCATATGAGCCACCTCAGAGCATCTGAAGATCTCGACTAGCCGACCCGTCGCCGGCGGCGCCCGGGCACATCCAGGCCTGACGGACCGGGTCACCTGGCCAGCCATACTAGTCCAGTGAGCTTGGCCCTCGGAGTGCTACCAGCGCTGTTGTTGCTGATAGTGCCCGGGACGGTGGTCGGTTTGGCCGCCCGGCTACCCGCACCGATTGCGGTCGCCACTGCTCCGGCGCTGACCTACGGAGTCGTGGGGCTGGCGATCGTTCCGTTCGGCGCCATCGGGTGGCCGTGGAACGCCTGGACGGCATTGTTTGCTATGGCGGTGGTGACCGGAATCGTCGCGGGCTTGCGGACGGCACTGGGCCGTCATCGCGACCGCGACGCGGAGGCGCTGGCCCCATCCGGCCGCCCCGTGCTGCTGGTCGCGGGCGGGGTGCTCGTGGGCGTGGTGCTCATCTGCTACGCGGCCGCGGTGGGGTTGCCCCATTGGCAGTCGGTGCCGAGCACCTGGGATGCGGTTTGGCATGCCAACGAGATCCGCTACATCCTCGACACCGGCCAGGCCTCGCCGACTCACATGGGCGAATTGCGCAACGTCGAAACCCACGCCCAGCTGTACTACCCGTCGGCGTTTCACGCGATGGCCGCGGTACTGAGTCAGCTGACCGGCGCCGCGCCGACCACCGCCTACACCGTCAGCTCCGTGGCGGCGGCTGTCTGGCTGTTCCCGGTCAGCGCCGCGGTGTTGACAGGGCAGCTTCTGCGCTCCCGCACCGCGCTGTGGCGCACGGCCGGCTGTGCCGCCGCGGCGGCCGTGATGTCGGCCTCGTTCACCGCGCTGCCCTACATCGAGTTCGACACCGCGGCGATGCCCAACCTCACCGCCTACGGCCTGGCCGCGCCGACGATGGTGTTGGTGGTGTCCACGCTGCGGCACCGCGACCGGATCCCGGTCGCGGTGCTGGCGCTGCTGGGTGTGTTCTCTGTGCACACCACCGGCGGCGTGGTGGCGGCACTGTTCGTCGCGGCGTGGTGGGCGGTCGACGGGCTGTGGCGTCCAGTGCGCGGCCGCGTGCCCGACCTGGTGACACTGCTGGCCGTCGCGGTGCCCGCGGCGCTGTTACTGCTGCCGCAGTTCAGCGGGATTCTCAAGCAGGCCGACATCATCGTCGGGCACGCATTCGTCACCCACCTGGGCAAGAAACGGGCGCTGTTCGACGCGGTCGTGGGCCACACCCGCCATCTCAACGACTTCCCGATCCAGTGGGCGCTGATGGCACTGGCCGCGGTGGGCGCAGTCGTGCTGCTGGTGCGCAAGATCTGGTGGCCGCTGGCCGTGTGGCTGCTGCTGGTGGCCGCGATCGTGTACTCGTCGGCGCCGTTCGGCACCCCGCTGGGCGGTGTGCTCGGCAAGTTCAGCGACCTGTTCTACAGCGACCCGCGGCGGCTGTTCGGGGTGATCACCCTGCTGCTCGCGCCGTGGGCCGGGATCGCGCTGGTCACCGTCGCGGTGGCGGCGGTCGCACGGCTTCGGCGGCTGGGCGGGCACCGGCTCCGGCTGACCGACGCGGGCTGGTACGGCGTCACCGCGGCGGTGGTGCTCGCGGTCGGGGTGGGGTACGGATGTGCCTACTTGCCGCGCCACGAGTACCTGTTCGGCCAGAAATACGACTCGGTGATGATCGACCACAAGGACCTCGAGGCGATGGCGTACCTGGCGACGCTGCCCGGCGCCCGCGACACGCTGATCGCCGACGGCAACACCGACGGCACGGCGTGGATGTATGCGGTGGCCGGGCTGCATCCCCTGTGGACCCACTACGACTACCCGGTGCAGCAGGGCCCCGGCTACCACCGCTTCGTGGTGTGGGCCTTCGCCGACGACGCGGACACCGATCCGCGGGTCGCCGAAGCGGTCCGCGCTCTCAACATCCGCTACGTCCTGACCAGCACTCCGGTGGTCCGCGAGTTCGTCGTCCCGGATGGCCTTGCGTCGCTGGACAAGTCGCGCTCGTGGGCCAAGATCTACGACAACGGCGGCGCCCGCATCTACGAGTGGCGTGGCGGCCAAGGTTAGGGTACGGGTCGCCGGGTACGCACTGGTGAGTGCGCGCGAGCCAGGAGACTACTGTCGGGAGATGCTGAGCGCGCCGGATCCATCGAGCGGTGCGGGCCCAAACCGGGTGACTCCGGCCGCAAGCTGACGAGAAGAGGTGACGACGGTGAGCACGAGCACCGACGACGACAACATCGAGATCATCAACGGCCGCCGCGACGACGACAACGGCTCGCAAGACGACTCCAACGGGCGGTCGGTGACCGATCTGGTGGAGCAGCCCGCGAAGGTGATGCGGATCGGCACGATGATCAAGCAGCTGCTCGAGGAGGTCCGGGCCGCGCCGCTGGACGACGCCAGCCGCAACCGGCTGCGCGAGATCCACGCGACCAGCATCCGCGAACTCGAGGACGGGCTTGCGCCTGAGCTGCGCGAGGAGCTGGAGCGGTTGTCGCTTCCGTTCAGCGAGGAGTCGACCCCGTCGGATGCCGAGCTGCGGATCGCCCAGGCCCAGCTGGTCGGCTGGCTGGAAGGGCTGTTCCACGGCATTCAGACCGCCCTGTTCGCCCAGCAGATGGCCGCCCGCGCGCAGCT
This sequence comes from Mycobacterium sp. NGS39, assembly GCF_059812765.1. NCBI lineage: Bacteria > Bacillati > Actinomycetota > Actinomycetes > Mycobacteriales > Mycobacteriaceae > Mycobacterium > Mycobacterium sp. NGS39. The sequence continues at coordinate 26,077 of NZ_JCALDH010000009.1, forward strand.
GGAGCACATGCGCCAGGGTGCGCTGCCGCCGGGCATCAGTGTGCCGGGGCATCAGCAGCCCGGTGGCCACGGCCACTCCGGCACGGGGCAGTACCTGTAGCCGAGGCCGTGGGGAAGAGCGTGTCCCTGACCGATTCGACCGCGCCTCCCGCGCACGACGTCAGCATCCGCACCGATGGGGCCTGGGTCGAGTTTCCGATTTTCGACGCCAAATCGCGGTCGCTGAAGAAGACGTTCCTCGGCAAGGCCGGCGGCACGATCGGGCGCAATACGTCCAATGTGGTGGTGGTCGAGGCGCTGCGCGACATCACTCTGTCGCTGAACACCGGTGACCGCGTCGGCCTGGTGGGCCACAACGGCGCGGGCAAATCGACGCTGCTGCGGCTGCTGTCGGGCATCTACGAACCCACCCGCGGCAAGGCCGTCGTGAAGGGCCGTGTCGCACCGGTTTTCGACCTCGGAGTCGGGATGGACCCCGAGATCTCCGGCTACGAGAACATCATCATCCGCGGGCTGTTTCTCGGGGAGACCCGCAAGAAGATGCAGTCGAAGGTCGACGAGATCGCCGAGTTCACCGAGTTGGGTGAATACCTGTCGATGCCGCTGCGCACTTACTCGACCGGCATGCGAGTGCGGTTGGCCATGGGCGTGGTGACCAGCATCGACCCGGAGATCCTGCTGCTGGACGAGGGCATCGGCGCCGTGGACGCCGAGTTCTTGAAGAAGGCGCAAGTGCGGCTGCAGAGCCTCGTCGAACGCTCCGGCATCCTGGTGTTCGCCAGCCACTCGACTGAATTCTTGGCCCGGCTGTGCAAGACCGCGATCTGGATCGACCACGGCTCGATCAAGATGATGGGCGGCATCGAGGAAGTGGTACGCGCGTACGAGGGCGAAGAGGCCGCGCGGCACGTGCGCGAGATCCTGGCCGAGACCGAATGACCGACGTCTGCGCCGTCGTCGTCACCCACCGGCGTCCCGACGAGTTGGCGAAGTCGCTGGACGCCCTGGCACAGCAGAGCCGTCGTCCGGACCATCTCGTCGTCGTCGACAACGACTTCTCCGACGGCAGCGACGAGCGCGTGCGCGACCTCGTCGCCGGCCAGCCCATCCCGTCGACATATCTGGGATCACGCCGAAACCTCGGTGGCGCAGGCGGTTTCGCGCTCGGCATGCTGCACGCGTTGGCGCTCGGTGCGGAGTGGATCTGGTGCGCCGACGACGACGGCCGGCCACAGGGCCCCGACGTGCTGGCCACGCTGCTGGCCTGCGCGCAGAAGTACCAGCTGGCCGAGGTGTCGCCGATGGTGTGCGACATCGACGACCCGTCGCGGATGGCGTTCCCGCTGCGGCGTGGGCTGGTGTGGCGCCGGCACGTGAGCGAGCTGCGCGACGGCAGCAACGACCTCCTGCCCGGCATCGTGTCGCTGTTCAACGGGGCGCTGTTCCGCGCATCCACGTTGGAGGTCGTGGGCGTCCCGGACCTGCGCTTCTTCATGCGCGGTGACGAGGTGGAGATCCACCGGCGGCTGGTGCGCAGCGGTCTGCCGTTCGGCACCTGCCTGAACGCGGTGTATCTGCACCCCAACGGCGCCGAGGAGTTCAAGCCGATCCTCGGTGGCCGCATGCACACCCAGTACCCCGACGATCCGCGCAAGCGCTTCTTCACGTACCGCAATCGCGGCTATCTGCTGTGGCAGCCTGGGCTGCGCCGGCTGCTGCCGCAGGAGTGGCTGCGGTTCGGCTGGTTTTTTCTGGTGTCGCGACGCGACCCGGGCGGGCTGGCCGAATGGTTGCGGCTGCGCCGGTTGGGGCGTTCCGAGAAGTTCGGCCGACCGCAGGAGGGGTCGTGACGATCACCGACGACGCTGTCGACTCCAAGACGTTCCGGCGCGCGTTCGCCGACCTGGCCGACGGCTTCGCGCATCGGCAGTTGTGGCTGCACCTGGGGTGGCAGGACATCAAGCAGCGCTACCGCCGGTCGGTGTTGGGTCCGATCTGGATCACGATCGCCACCGGCACCAGCGCCGTGGCGATGGGCGTGCTGTATTCGAAGTTATTCGGCCTGGAACTGTCCGAGCATCTGCCGTACGTGACGCTGGGGCTGATCGTCTGGGGGCTGATCAGCGCGTCGATCCTCGAAGGCGCGGAGGTGTTCATCGCCAACGAGGGGTTGATCAAGCAGTTGCCGACGTCGTTGAGCGTGCACGTCTACCGGCTGGTGTGGCGTCAGGCGCTGCTGTTCGCCCACAACATCGTGATCTACGTGATCATCGCGGTGATCTATCCGAAGCCGTGGAAGTGGACAGACCTTTCGGTGATCCCGGCACTGGGAATCATTGCGCTGAATTGCATTTGGGTGTGTCTGGTGTTCGGAATCCTGGGCACGCGGTTCCGCGACATCGGGCCGCTGCTGAACAGCATCGTGCAGCTACTGTTCTTCCTCACGCCGATCATCTGGACCGACCAGACGCTGCAAGCGCAGGGCGCCGGCCAATGGCGGTGGGTGGTCGAGCTGAATCCGCTGTACCACTATCTCGACATCGTGCGGACGCCGCTGCTCGGCGGCGACCAGCAGGTGCGGCACTGGCTGGTGGTGTTGGCGCTGACCGCCATCGGTTGGGTGCTGGCGGTGCTGGCGATGAAGCAGTACCGCAGCCGGGTGCCGTACTGGGTGTGACCGTCAGAACACCTTGGTGATCACGTCGCCGGCGACGCTGATGTCCCCGTCAGGCCAGGGCGAAGTAGCGCAGCCAGAGATACAGTGCCGCAAGAGAAATCGACATCGCAGTGACGACGGCGCCCTTGCGGGTGAACTCCCAGAACGAGATCGGGCTGTCAGAGCGGCGCGCGATGCCCAGCATCACGACGTTGGCGCTGGCACCGATTGCGGTGAGGTTGCCGCCGAAGTCGGCGCCCAGAGCAAGCGCCCACCACAGCGCGTTCTGGTGGGTGTCCCCGTCCATGCTCGACGCCAGCTCGGCCACGATCGGCGTCATGGTCGCGACGTAGGGGATGTTGTCGACAATCCCCGAAATCGGCGCTGAGACAAGAAGAATCAGCATCACGGTCAACAGCGCGTTACCGCCGGTCGCATCGGTCGCCCAGTGCGCCACCTGGTCGATGACCCCGGTCTTGACCAGCGCGCCCACCATGACGAACAGACCCGCGAAAAACAGCAGTGTTTCCCACTCGACACCGGACAGGTAGTCGGCCTTTTCCAGCCGCGTGATCAACACCAGCACCCCAGCGCCCAGCAGCGCGACGATCGACGGCGCGATGTGCAGCGCCGAATGCGAAAGGAACGCCGCGAACACCGCGACCAGCACGACAGCGCATTTGACCAACAGCGCAGGATCGCGGATCGCTTCCCGCTGCTGCAGGGACATGACGTCCGTAACCCGTTCGGGGTCTACGTCGAAAGAGCCGCGGAACAGCCACGGCAGCATCAACGCCAACACCACGGTCACGACCAAGACGATCGGCGTCAGGTGGATCAGAAAGTCGTTGAACGACAAGCCCGCTCGGCTGGCGATGATGATGTTCGGTGGATCGCCGACGAGGGTGGCGGCGCCGCCGATGTTGGACGCGAACACCTCCGCCATCAGAAACGGTGCCGCGCGCACGTCGAGCCGGTCACACACCAGCAACGTCACCGGCGCGACCAGCAGCACCGTCGTCACGTTGTCCAGCAACGCCGATGCCAACGCGGTGACCAGCACCAGCAGGATCATGATCCGCAGCGGAGAACCCTTGGCCCGCTTGGCCGCCCAGATCGCGACGTATTCGAAGACGCCGGTCTGACGCAGCACCGAGACGATCACCATCATGCCCAGCAGCAGGAAGATGACGTCCCAGTCCACGCCCGTCTGTCGGGAGAAAAACACGTCGTCTGAACCGACGACACCGAGCGCGGCCACTATCGCCGCACCAGCCAAAGCCACCACAGTTTTGTTGACGCGGTCACTGGCGATCAGTGCATAGGCGATCACGAACACCGCGATCGCGACGACGGTCATGGCCTCAGCCGCCGAGCGCAGCGGCCAGCAGGCGTGACGCGGTGATCACGCCCTGCAGTTCACCGTCTTTCACCACGGCCAGCAGCGGACTGCGGTGGCGCGCCATGACCGCCGCGACTTCGACGATGGTGTCGTCCGCGTGCGCCGACGGCACATCCAGCAGATGCTCGGGCAGCACGTCACCAACCGTCTTGCCCGCCAACCGTTCAGCACACCGGTCGGCCATCGACTCGTCGAGAACCCCGGCCAGAGACGGATCGTCCTGCACATACTTCGGCACCACGAACCGCACCACCTGCGATGCCGGCAGCACCGCATACGGATGCCCCGACGTGTCGGTCACGACGACGCCGGGCAGCCGGTGCCGCGCAAGCATGCGCGCGGCATCCAGGGCCGGCGAGTCGATGCTCACCACTGGGAACTGTTCGGCGATGTCGCCAGCATGCACACATGCACGATACGTCTGACAGCCGTCTAAGCTGCGCGAGTGGCCGAGCCCTTGATGCCGTCGACGTTGTCGCTGAAGACGCAGGTCGTGCGGTTCGTGATCACCGGCGGGTTCTCGGCGGTGGTCGACTTCGGGCTGTATGTGGCCGGCCTGGCCGTCGGCTTGAACGTCAACGTGGCCAAGTCGCTGAGCTTCATCGCCGGCACGGTGACCGCGTACTTGATCAACCGACGCTGGACATTCCAGGCGCCGCCCAGCAGGGCCCGGTTCGTCGCCGTGTGCGTGCTCTACGGGCTGACCTATGCGGTGCAGGTGGGCATCAATTACCTGTTCTACATGCAGTTCGCCGACCAGCCGTGGCGCGTTCCGGTGGCATTCGTGATCGCCCAGGGCACCGCAACCGTGATCAACTTCATCGTGCAGCGCGCGGTGATCTTCCGGATGCGCTGAGCGCTGGGCGGAGGCGGCCGGCGGTAGGCTGACCGGCGATGTTGACCACGAAGCGGCTGACCGGGTGGGGCCGCACCGCGCCGACCGTCGCGCAGGTGCTGTCCACGCCGGATCCCGAGGAGATCGCCAAGGCAGTGGCGCAGGCCGGCCCGCGCGGTGTGATCGCCCGCGGCCTGGGCCGCAGCTACGGCGACAACGCGCAGAACGGCGGCGGCCTGGTGGTCGACATGACCGCGCTGAACCGCATCCATTCGATCAGCGCCGACACTCGGCTGGTCGACGTGGACGCCGGTGTGAACCTCGACCAGCTGATGCGGGCCGCGCTGCCGTTCGGGCTGTGGGTGCCGGTGCTGCCGGGCACCCGCCAGGTCACGGTAGGCGGCGCGATCGCCTGCGACATTCACGGCAAGAACCACCACAGCGCAGGCAGCTTCGGCAACCACGTGCGCTCACTGGATCTGCTGACCGCCGACGGCGACGTGCAGCGCCTCACCCCGGAGTCGGATCTGTTCTGGGCAACGGTCGGCGGCAACGGGCTCACCGGCATCATCCTGCGCGCCACAATCGAGATGACGCCTACGGAGACGGCGTATTTCATCGCCGACGGTGACGTGACGGCCGGCCTGGACGAAACCATCGCGTTGCACAGCGACGGCAGCGAGGCCCGCTACACGTACTCCAGCGCATGGTTCGACGCGATCAGCCCACCCCCCAAGCTGGGCCGCGCTGCGGTGTCGCGGGGATCGCTGGCGCGGCTGGACCAGCTGCCCGCCAAGCTGCAGAAGAATCCGTTGAAATTCGATGCGCCGCAACTACTTACGCTTCCCGACATCTTCCCGAACGGCTTGGCGAACAAGTACACGTTCGTGCCCATCGGCGAGCTGTGGTACCGCAAATCCGGCACCTACCGCGGCAAGATCCAGAACTTGACGCAGTTCTACCACCCGCTGGACATGTTCGGGGAATGGAACCGCGCCTACGGGAAAGCCGGCTTCGCCCAGTACCAATTCGTGGTGCCGACGCAGGCGGTGGAGGAGTTCAAGAGCATCCTCTACCGGATTCAGTCGTCCGGGCACTATTCGTTTCTCAACGTGTTCAAGCTGTTCGGCCCGGGAAACCAAGCGCCGCTGAGCTTTCCGATGGCCGGTTGGAACGTGTGCGTCGACTTCCCGATCAAACCCGGGGTCGGCGAGCTGCTCGCCGAACTCGACCAGCGGGTGCTCGAATTCGGCGGCCGCGTCTACACGGCCAAGGATTCACGCACCACCGCCGAGACCTTCCACGCCATGTATCCGCGGATCGACGAGTGGATTGCGCTGCGCCGCAAGGCTGATCCGCACGGAGTGTTCGCTTCCGACATGGCCCGACGCTTGGAGCTGCTGTAAATGCTTGACGCTGTAGGCAATCCGCAGACCATCTTGCTGCTGGGCGGCACGTCGGAGATCGGGCTGGCGATCTGCGAGCGCTACCTGCGCACGGCGGCCGCGCGAATCATCCTGGCCTGCCTGCCCGACGACCCGGGCCGCGACGACGCCGTCGCGCAGATGAAGGCCGCGGGCGCCCGGGAGGTCGAGGTCATCGACTTCGACGCGATGGACACCGCCAGCCACCCGAAGGTGATCGAGCAGGCGTGGGCAAAGGGTGACGTCGACGTGGCGATCGTCGCCTTCGGACTGCTCGGCGACGCCGAGGAGTTGTGGCAGAACCAGCGCAAGGCCGTGCAGATCGCCGAAGTCAACTACACGGCGGCGGTATCGGTGGGTGTGCTGCTGGGCGAGAAGATGCGCGCGCAGGGCTTCGGGCAGATCATCGCGATGAGCACGGTCGCCGCCGAGCGGGTCCGCCGGTCCAACTTCGTGTACGGCTCGACGAAAGCCGGACTCGACGGCTTCTACCTCGGCCTTTCAGAGGCGTTGCGCGAGTACGGAGTTCGCGTCCTGGTGATCCGTCCGGGTCAAGTGCGCACGCGGATGAGCGCGCACATCAAGGAAGCGCCGCTGACCGTCGACAAGGAAGACGTCGCCGAGCTGGCGGTGCGGGCCGCGGCCAAAGGCAAGGAACTGGTGTGGGCGCCGCCGGCGTTCCGCTACGTGATGATGGTGCTGCGCCACATTCCCCGGCCGATCTTCCGGAAACTGCCCATCTAGATGCGCACAGCGCTCGGCACTCTCGGCCGGATGCTGATCGCGGCCGCGGTCGCTGTCGTGGTGGCCGCGGTCGCGCTGACCGCGATAGCCCGGGTCGAGTGGCCCGCCTACAACTCGTCGAACCAGCTGCACGCGCTGACCACAGTGGGTCAATTCGCTTGCCTAACAGGCGTTTTGGTCGCCGGCTGGTTGTGGCGGCGGGGGCGGCGGCGGATCGCCCACGCTGCGGCGCTGGTGTTCTTGGCCGCGTTCAGCGTGGTCACGCTGGGGATGCCGCTCGGCGCCACCAAGCTGTATCTGTTCGGCATCTCCGTCGACCAGCAGTTCCGCACCGAATACCTGACGCGGCTCACCGACACCGCCGCACTGCGCGACATGACGTACTTCGGGCTGCCCCCCTACTACCCGCCGGGGTGGTTCTGGCTCGGCGGGCGGGCCGCCGCGGTCACCGGGACGCCGGCCTGGGAGATGTTCAAGCCGTGGGCCGTCACGTCGATCACGATCGCGATCGCCGTCGCATTCGTGTTGTGGTCGGCGTTGATTCGCTTCGAGGTGGCGCTCGTCGTGTCGGCGGCTACCGCGGCGGTGACGCTGGCGTACTCGCCCGCCGAGCCGTACGCCGCGATCATCACCGTGCTGCTGCCGCCGGTCCTGGTGCTCGCGTGGGCCGGGCTGCGGGGCGGCGAGCGCAACGGCGGCTGGGCAGCGGTCGTGGGCGTCGGCGTGTTCCTCGGTGTCGCGGCGCTGTTCTACACCCTGCTGGTCGCCTACACCGCGTTCACGATCGCGGTCATGGCCGCGGTGGCGGCCACCCGCCGGCGCTGGGATCCGTTGCTGAGGGTCGGGGTGATCGCGGTGATCGCCGGGGCGATCGCCCTGATCGGCTGGCTGCCCTACCTGCTGGCGGCGATCGGCGGCTCCCCGGCGGGCTCAGGAACCGCGCAGCACTATCTGCCCGCCGACGGCGCGCAGCTGTCCTTCCCGATGCTGCAGTTCACGCTGCTGGGCGGGCTGTGCCTGATCGGCACGATCTGGCTGGCGGTGCGCGCGGGATCGTCGACGCGGGCGGCGGCGCTGGGTATCGGCGTGCTCGCGGTGTACGCGTGGTCGCTGCTGTCGATGCTGACGACACTGCTGCACACCACGCTGCTGTCCTTCCGTCTGCAGCCGACGCTGGCCGTGCTGCTGGCCGCGGCCGGCGCGTTCGGGTTCGTCGAGGGCGCGCTCGCGCTGGCCCGCCGGTCCCAACCGCCCACCTCCCGCCGGGTGGTGGCGGCCGCCGGTGTGCTGGGCGCCGTCGGGGCGCTGGGGTTCAGCCAGGACATTCCCAATGTGCTCAAGCCCGACCTCGTCGTCGCCTACACCGACACCGACGGCGCTGGTCACCGCGCCGACCGCCGGCCACCCGGCGCCGCGACCTACTACCCCCACATCGACGCGAAGATCCGGGAGGTCACCGGCAAACCGCGCGACGAGGTGGTCGTGCTGACCGCCGACTACAGCTTCCTGTCGTTCTACCCGTACTGGGGTTTCCAAGGATTGACGTCGCACTACGCAAACCCGTTGGCGCAGTTCGACAAACGGGCCGCCGCGATCGAAAGCTGGGCCGACCTCAAGACCGCCAACCAGTTCGTCGCCGCGCTGGACGCGCTGCCGTGGAAGCCGCCGACCGTGTTCTTGATGCGTCACGGCACCAGCGAGACGTACACGCTGCGGCTGGCCGCCGACGTCTACCCGAACCAACCCAACGTCAAGCGCTACCAGGTGGCGCTGGACGCCGCGCTGTTCAAAGACCCTCGTTTCGAGGTGACCACGATCGGCCCCTTCGTGCTGGCGATCCGCAAATGGTGATTTCGGTGCGCTTACGTGCGGTGACCGTCGTTTTGCGCACCGAAATCGCGGATTAGCATCTACCCCCGTGGCAGGCGGCGCGGGTGACTACCGAACCGCCCGCACCGTTGCCATTGTCGCCGGCCTGCTCGGCGCCCTGCTGGCGCTGGCCACTCCGCTGCTGCCGGTCAAGCAGACCACCGCGCAGCTGAACTGGCCGCAGAACGGCGTCTTCTCGTCGGTCACCGCACCGCTGATCTCCTACGTCGCGACAGACCTCGACATCACGGTGCCCTGCCGGGCGGCCGCCGGGCTCACGGACCCGACGAAAACCGTGCTGCTCTCCACGGTGCCCAAGCAAGCGCCGAAGGCCGTCGACCGTGGACTGCTGATCCAGCGGGTCGGCGACAACTTGCTGCTGATCGTCCGCAACACGCCCGTCGTCACCGCGCCGCTGAGCCAGGTGCTCAGCCCGGCGTGCCAGAAGTTGACGTTCACCGCCCACGCCGACAAGGTCACCGGCGAGTTCGTCGGCCTGGCCAACGGCCCCGACAGCGACGACCCCGGCACCCCCCTGCGAGGCGCCCGCACCGGCTACGACTTCCGGCCGCAGATCGTCGGCGTGTTCACCGACCTGTCCGGACCGGCGCCGCCGGGGCTGAGTTTCTCCGCGACGATCGACACCCGCTACAGCAGTGCCCCGACCCTGGTCAAGCTGCTGGCGATGATCCTCGGTGTCCTGTTGACCGCGGCGTCGCTGATCGCGCTGCACGTGTTGGACACCTCGGACGGCATGCGGCACCGCCGCTTCCTGCCGTCGCGGTGGTGGTCGCTGACCCCGCTGGACGGGGTGGTGGCCGCGGTGCTGGTGTGGTGGCACTTCGTCGGCGCCAACACCGCCGACGACGGCTACATCCTGACGATGGCGCGGGTGTCGGAGAACGCCGGGTACATGGCGAACTACTACCGCTGGTTCGGCACGCCGGAGGCACCGTTCGGCTGGTACTACGACCTGCTGGCGCTGTGGTCGCACGTCTCGACGGCCAGCGTGTGGGTGCGGCTGCCCACGCTGCTGATGGCGCTGACGTGCTGGTGGCTGATCAGCCGCGAAGTGATCCCCCGGCTGGGCCACGCGGTCAAGATCTACCGGGCGGCGGCGTGGACCGCGGCCGGCATGTTCCTGGCGTTCTGGCTGCCGCTGAACAACGGGCTGCGGCCCGAGCCGATCATCGCGCTGGGCATCCTGCTGACGTGGTGCTCGGTGGAGCGCGCGGTGGCCACCAACCGGCTGCTTCCGCTGGCGGTGGCCTGCGTCATCGGCGCGCTGACGCTGTTCTCCGGGCCCACGGGCATCGCGTCGATCGGCGCGCTGCTGGTGGCCATTGGACCGCTCCGCACGATCCTGCACCGCCGCTCGGCCCGCTTCGGCTACACCGCGCTGCTGACACCGATCGTCGCGGCGTGCACCGTGACGGTGATCCTGATCTTCCGCGACCAGACGTTCATGGGTGAAGTGCAGGCCAACGCGCTGAAGTCTGCGGTCGGACCCAGCCTGTCCTGGTTCGACGAGCACATCCGCTACGAGCGGCTGTTCATGGCCACACCCGACGGGTCGATCGCACGCCGGTTCGCTGTGCTCGCACTGTTGGTCGCGCTCGCCGTGGCCATCGCGATGGCATTGCGCAAGGGCCGCATTCCGGGCACCGCCGCCGGGCCGAGCATGCGGATCATCGGCATCACGGTGATCTCGTTCATCGCGATGATGTTCACCCCCACCAAGTGGACGCACCACTTCGGGGTGTTCGCCGGGCTGGCCGGCTCATTGGGCGCGCTGGCGGCCGTCGCGGTGACAGCTGCGGTGATGAAGTCGCGGCGCAACCGAGCCGTCTTCGCCGCGCTGGTGCTGTTCGTGACCGCGCTGTCGTTCGCGAGCGTCAACGGCTACTGGTACGTCTCCAATTTCGGTGTGCCCTGGTCGAATGCGTTCCCGGAAGCAGGGTTCGGTTTCACCACACTGCTGCTGGCGGTCACCGTCGTGGTGCTGCTGGTGGCTGCATGGTTTCACTTCTCGAGTCACGACATCGCGCAGCCCGACGGCCGCTGGCCGCGGCTGAGCCGAATCATCCAGTCTCCCTTGGCAATTGCGACCTGGCTGCTGGTGGCGTTCGAGGTGTTCTCGCTGACCGCGGCGATGGTCGGCCAGTACCCGGCGTGGACGGTCGGGCGGTCCAACATCGAAGCCCTGTTCGGCAAGACCTGCGGACTGGCCAACGACGTGATGGTGGAACAGGACCCGAACGCGGGCATGCTGACGCCCACCGGCGTGCCCGTCGCCGACGGGCTGGGCGCCGAGAACTCCAGAGGCTTCACGCCCAACGGCGTCCCGTCGAACGTGTCCGCCGACCCGGTCATGCAGCAGCCCGGCGCGGGCGCGTTCGTCGACACGACCACCGGCACCACCAACGGCCAGGCCGGCACCGAGGGCGGCACCACCGCCGTCACCGGAATCAACGGCTCGCGGGCGCAGCTGCCGTTCTACCTCGACCCCGCCCGCACCCCGGTGCTGGGCAGCTACCAGTCCGGCATCCAGTCGCCCGCGGCGCTGCGATCGGCCTGGTACCGGCTGCCACCGCGCGACCAGGCGGGGCCTCTTCTGGTGGTGTCGGCGGCGGGCCGCTTCGACGCGCGCGAGGTGCAGGTGCAGTGGGCGGGTGACGACGGCAAGGTGGCCGGCAGCGCCGGCTTCGCCGACGTCGGATCGCCGCCGGCATGGCGCAATCTGCGGCTGCCGATGTCGGCAATCCCGCACACCGCCACGCAGATTCGGCTCACCGCCACCGACGACGACCTGGCCCCGCAGCACTGGATCGCGCTGACCCCGCCCCGGATCGCGCACCTGCGCACCCTGCAGCAGGTGGTCGGCTCGCAGGATCCGGTGCTGCTCGACTGGCTGGTGGGGCTGGCGTTCCCGTGCCAGCGGCCGTTCGGCCACAACGTCGGCGTCACCGAAGTCCCGAAGTGGCGGATTCTGCCGGACCGGTTCGGCGCCGAGGCGAACTCGCCGGTGATGGACAACCTCGGCGGCGGCCCGCTGGGCATCACCGAACTGCTGCTTCGGGCGACCACCGTGGCGACCTATCTGAACAACGACTGGTCCCGCGACTGGGGGTCGCTGCAGCGGCTCACGCTGTACTACCCCGACGCCACGCCGGCCCGGCTTGATCTCGGTTCCGCAACACGCAGCGGACTGTGGAGCCCGGCGCCGATGCGGCATTAGGAACGTCGCATACCATCGGGCCTCGTGCCTGACAGGAGCGGCGAGAGTCCCGGGATGGCTCATCGCATCGCGCGGTTGGTCGCCGTGGTCGCGGACATCGCCGGAATCCTGCTGTGCGCAGTGGTCCCGCTGCTGCCGGTCAGGCAGACCACCGCGACGATCCTGTGGCCGCAGAACCCCAGCGGCAACGTCTCCGACGTGACCGCGGCGCTGGTGTCCGGGGCGCCAAGGGCACTGGACGTGTCGATCCCCTGCTCGGCGATCGCGACGCTGCCGCCGTCCGGTGGGCTGGTGTTCTCCACAATTCCGCCGGGCGGCACAGACGCCACCAAGTACGGGCTGTTCGTGCGGGCCAACGCCGACACCGTCGTCGTGGCCTTCCGCGACTCCGTTGCTGCGGTCGCGCCTCGCGCCGCGGTGGCCTCCGGCGCCTGCAGCGCGCTGCACGTGTGGGCCAACGTCGGCGGGGTGGGCGCCGACTTCGCCGGCATCCCCGCAGCGACGGGAACGCTTGCGGTGGAGGAGAAGCCGCAAGTCGCCGGCATCTTCACCGACCTCAAAGTGCCGCCACAGCCCGGCTTGAGCGCACGCGTGGACATCGATACCCGGTTCATCACGTCGCCGACGTTGCTCAAGCAGGCCGTGATGGTGCTCGGCGTGGTCTGCGTGGTCGCGGCGATCGTCGCGCTGGCCGTACTGGACCGCTACTCGGGCCGGCGGCCGCGCGGCAGCCTTCCACGACGGCTGCGGGCCAACGTCGCGACCTGGCTGGCCGACGTCGGCGTCGTCGGCACGCTTGTCCTGTGGCATCTGATCGGCGCGACGTCGTCCGACGACGGCTACAACCTCACGATGGCGCGGGTGTCGCACAGCGCCGGGTACGTCGCCAACTACTACCGGTTCTTCGGCACCACCGAGGCCCCGTTCGACTGGTATCAGTCGGTGCTCGGCCAGCTCGCCTCGGTCAGCACCGCCAGCGTGTGGATGCGGCTGCCCGCGACCCTGGCGGCCATCGGGTGCTGGCTGATCGTGTCGCGCGGCATGCTGCCGCGGCTCGGGCGCAAGCTGGCCGACAACCGCGTGGCGGTGTGGACGGCAGGCGCGGTGTTTTTGGCCGCCTGGCTGCCGTTCAACAACGGGCTGCGGCCCGAGCCGATCATCGCGTTCGGCACGCTGCTCACCTGGATGCTGGTGGAGAGCTCGATCGCGACTCGCCGACTGTGGCCGGCGGCGGTGGCCGTGGTGGTCGCCACGCTGGCGGCGACGGTCGCACCGCAAGGTCTGATCGCGCTCGCACCGCTGCTGGTGGGTGCGCGCCAGATCGCGCGGATCGTCGCGCGCCGCCGGGTCACCGACGGCCTTCTGGCCCCGATCGCCGCGCTGGGCGCGTCGCTGGCGCTGATCGTGGTCGTCGTGTTCCGCGACCAGACACTCGCGACGGTCGCCGAGTCGGCCCGCATCAAGTACGTCGTCGGCCCGACGATCGCGTGGTATCAGGAGTTCCTGCGCTACTACTTCCTGACGGTCGAAGACAGCGTTGACTCGTCGCTCACCCGCCGCTTCGCGGTGCTGGTGCTGCTGCTGTGCTTGTTCGGAATGCTTGCGGTGCTGCTGCGCCGCGGCGGCGTGCCGGGGCTGGCCGGCGGGCCGGTGTGGCGGCTGATCGGCACCACCGCGGTCGGGCTGCTGCTGCTCACGTTCACCCCGACCAAGTGGGCGGTGCAGTTCGGGGCGTTCGCCGGCCTGGCGGGAGCGCTGGGAGCGGTGACTGCGTTCGCGGTGTCGCGGCTGGGACTGCACAGCCGCCGCAACCTCGCCCTGTATGTCACGGCGCTGCTGTTCGTATTGGCGTGGGCGACATCGGGCATCAACGGCTGGTTCTACGTCGGCAACTATGGGGTGCCGTGGTTCGACAAGCAGCCGGTGATCGCGCGGCATCCGGTGACCTCGATGTTCTTGGCGCTGGCGATCGCCACCGGGCTGCTGGCCGGCTGGCTGCACTTCCGGATGGACTACGCCGGCCACACCCGGGTGGCCGACAACCGCCGCAACCGCATCCTCGCGTCGACGCCGCTGCTGGTGGTGGCGGTCATCATGGTGGTGCTGGAGGTGGGGTCGATGGCCAAGGCCGCCGCGCAGCGCTATCCCGTCTACACCACCGCCAAGGCCAACATCGACGCGCTCGCGTCCGGGCTGTCGAAGACGAGCTGCGCGATGGCCGACGACGTGCTCGTCGAACCTGACACCAATGCCGGTCTGCTGCAACCCGTTCCGGGCCAGCCGTTCGGCCAGTACGGGCCGCTGGGCGGAGCCAACCCGGTCGGGTTCACGCCCAACGGCGTCGGCGACAAGCTCGAGCCCGTCGAGCCGGTGTCGGCCAACCCGGGCACCGTGAACTCCGACGGCTCGCCGAACAAGCCCAACGTCGCCGTCGGCTACCTGGCCGGCACGGAGGGTGGCTACGGCCCCGTCGGGGTCAACGGGTCGCGGGTGTTTCTGCCGTTCGGCCTCGATCCGGCACGCACGCCGGTGATGGGCAGCTACAAGGAGAACACCGTCGCGGCCAAGGCCACCTCGGTCTGGTATCAGCTGCCGCCCCGGACGCCGGACCGCCCGCTGGTGACCGTCGCCGCGGCCGGCGCGATCTGGTCCTACGACGAGGACGGCGCGTTCAACTACGGCCAGTCGCTGCGGCTGCAGTGGGGTGTGCGCCGCCCTGACGGCAGCTTCCAGCCGCTGTCGATCGTCCAGCCGATCGACGTCACGGCAGCCGAGACGGCGCCGCAAAAGGCGTGGCGTAACCTGCGATTCCCCCTGGCCTGGGCGCCGCCGGAAGCCAATGTGGCCCGCATCGTCGCCGACGACCCGAACCTGAGCTCGGATCAGTGGTTCGCGTTCACGCCGCCGCGGGTCCCGATCCTGGAAACCGCCCAGCAGCTGCTCGGCTCACAGACGCCGGTGCTGATGGACATCGCCACCGCCGCGAACTTCCCGTGCCAGCGGCCGTTCTCGGAGCATCTCGGCGTCGCAGAGTTGCCGCAGTACCGGATCATTCCCAGCCACAAGCAGATGGTCGTGTCGTCGAACCAGTGGCAGTCCGCCGAGGACGGCGGCCCGTTCCTGTTCACGCAGGCGCTGCTGCGTCCGTCGACGATTCCGAGCTATCTGCGCGACGACTGGTACCGCGATTGGGGTGCGATCGAGCGCTACGAGCGGGTGGTGCCCGCCGAGCAGGCACCCGACGCGGTGATCGAGCAGGGAAGTGAGATCGTGCACGGGTGGACTCGCGTCGGACCGATCAGGGCGCTGCCGTGACGGGTTCTGACGCTCTTACCGCAAGCGGCCCGTCCGACGTCTTCGCCAACGCCGACCGCCAGCCAGGCCGCGTCGACGAAGTACGCCGCGACGTCTCCGTGGCCCGCTGGGTGGCGACGATCGCCGGGCTGGTCGGGTTCGTGTTGTCGGTCGCGACACCTCTGCTGCCGGTGGTGCAGAGCACCGCGACACTGAACTGGCCGCAAAACGGGGCGCTAACCAACGTCACGGCGCCGTTGATCTCGCAGGCGCCGGTGTCGATGAACGTGACGGTGCCGTGCGACCTGATCCGCAGCATGCCCCCGCAAGGTGGCCTGGTGCTGGGCACCGCTCCGAAGAACGGCAAGCAGGCCGCGCTCTTCGGGCTGCTGGTCAACGTCACCAGCTCGCGTGTCGACGTCGTCGACCGCAACGTGGTGGTCGCGAGTGTGCCTCGCGCGCAAGCGGTTTCACCGGCTTGCCAACGACTCGAGATCACTTCGTCGGAGGCGGGGACCTTCGCGACCTTCGTCGGGCTGACCGACGCCACGGGTAAACCGCTGCGCAGCGGGTTCGCCGACCCGAACCTGCGGCCGGCGATCGTCGGGGTGTTCACCGACCTGGTCGGGCCCGCGCCGCCCGGACTCAGCTTCTCCGCGGTCGTCGACACCCGATTCTCCACCAAGCCAACGACTTTGAAGCTCGCCGCAATGATCCTCGCGGTCGCGGCGACCGTTATCGCACTGCTGGCGTTGTGGCGCCTGGACCGCATCGACGGCCGCCGGATGCATCAGCTCATCCCGGCCCGCTGGCGGTTCTTCACGGGCGCCGACGTGGTCGTCGTCGGCGGATTCCTCGTGTGGCACATCATCGGTGCCAACTCCTCCGACGACGGCTACATCCTGCAAATGGCCCGCACCGCAGGCCATGCCGGGTACATGTCGAACTACTTCCGCTGGTTCGGCAGCCCCGAGGACCCCTTCGGCTGGTACTACAACGTGCTCGCGCTGATGACGCACGTGAGCGATGCCAGCATCTGGATGCGCCTGCCGGATTTGATCTGCGGGCTGGTGTGCTGGCTGCTGCTGTCGCGGGAGGTGCTGCCGCGATTGGGGCCCGCGGTCGCGTCGAGTCGGGCCGCGATGTGGGCGGCGGGGCTGGTGCTGCTGGCGGCATGGATGCCCTTTAACAACGGGCTGCGGCCCGAGGGTCAGATCGCCACCGGTGCGCTGATCACCTACGTGCTGATCGAACGCGCGATCATCTCCGGACGGCTGACGCCTGCAGCGCTGGCGATCATCACCGCCGCATTCACGCTCGGCATCCAACCGACGGGGCTGATCGCGGTCGCCGCGCTGCTGGCCGGTGGCCGTCCGCTGCTGCGCATCCTGGTGCGCCGCCACCGGGTGATCGGCACCTGGCCGCTGGTGGCACCGCTGCTGGCTGCTGGTTTCGTCGTCCTGACGGTGGTATTCGCCGACCAGACACTCGCAACGGTGTTGGAAGCCACCAGGATTCGCACCGCGATCGGCCCCAGCCAAGAGTGGTACACCGAGAACCTGCGGTACTACTACCTGATTTTGCCGACGGTTGACGGATCTCTGTCGCGGCGCTTCGGATTCCTGTTCACCGCGCTGTCGCTGTTCGCGTCGATGTTCATCATGTTGCGGCGCAAGAGGATTCCCGGAGTGGCACGCGGGCCGGTGTGGCGGCTGATGGGCGTGATATTCGGGACCATGTTCTTCCTGATGTTCACCCCCACCAAGTGGGTGCACCACTTCGGCTTGTTCGCCGCTGTGGGTGCGGCGATGGCGGCGGTGGCCACGGTGCTGGTGTCGCCCTCGGTGCTGCGATGGTCGCGCAACCGGATGGCGTTTTTGGCGGCGGTGTTCTTCACGCTGGCGTTGTGCTTCGCCACCACCAACGGCTGGTGGTATGTCTCCAGCTACGGCATCCCATTCAACAATGCGATGCCGAAGATCGGCGGAATCACTGTCAGCACAGTGTTTTTCGCCTTGTTCGCGGTGACCGCTCTGTATGCGGTATGGCTTCACTTCGTGGCGCGGGAGCATGGCAGCGGGCGGCTGGCGCGACTGCTGACCGCGGCACCGATCCCGTTGGCGGCGGGTCTGATGGTGGTGGTGTTCGTCGGTTCGATGCTGGCCGGTGTGGTGCGCCAATATCCGACGTACTCCAACGCCGCGGCGAACCTGCGCGCGTTCGTCGGCGGCTGCGGTCTGGCCGACGACGTGCTCGTCGAACCCGACACGAACAACGGCTTCCTGCGGCCACTGCCCGGTGACTACGGCCCGCTGGGCCCGCTGGGCGGCGCGAAACCGGTGGGCTTTACGCCCAACGGCGTGCCGGATCAGATTGTGGCCGAGTCGATTCACGTGAACCTGCCGCAGCCCGGCACCGACTACGACTGGGACGCTGCCACCAAGCTGTCGCAGCCCGGGGTGAACGGGTCGACGGTGCCGCTGCCGTACGGGCTGGATCCGGCTCGCACGCCGGTGGCGGGCAGCTGGGTCGAGGGGCCGCAGCAGCAGAGCAGGCTGACGTCGGCGTGGTACGACCTGCCGCCCGCCGACGACGGCCATCCGCTGGTGGTGGTGACAGCGGCCGGGACGATCAGTGGCTACAGCGTGCTCAACGGGTACAGCAAGGGCCAATCCGTCGAGTTGGAGGTGGCGCGGCGTGGTGCCGACGGAGGGTTGGCGCCGGCTGGGCGGCTGGTGCCCTACGACCTCGGGCCGACGCCGTCGTGGCGCAATCTGCGATTTGCGCGCTCAGACATCCCCCGTGACGCGGTGGCGGTGCGGGTGGTGGCCGAGGACCTGTCGCTGACGCCGGGCGACTGGGTGGCGGTGACACCGCCGCGGGTGCCGGAACTGCGTTCAGTGCAGGAGTACGTCGGCTCGACGAAGCCGGTGCTGATGGATTGGGCTGTGGGACTTGCCTTCCCGTGCCAGCGGCCGATGTACCACAACCTCGGTGTCACCGAGATCCCCGCCTTCCGCATCACACCCGACTACACCGCCAAGAAGCAGGACACCGACACCTGGGAAGACGGCCTCAACGGCGGGCTGTTGGGAATCACGGATCTGCTGCTGCGCGCCCATGTGATGGCGACCTACCTGTCGCATGACTGGGGCAGGGACTGGGGGTCGCTGCGCAAGTTCGACACGATCGTCGAAGCCACGCCGGCCACATTGGACGTCGGCACCGCGACCCGCAGTGGCCTGTGGAAGCCCGGCCACATCAGGATCAAGCCTTAGGGCCGCGAGCGTGCGTGTTAGTACACCGACACGCCGACGCATTGCGTACAACGGCGCACGCTCGTGCCACCGGACAAGCTCATTGCGGCGCATACACGAGGTTCAGCACGCCCGTCTTGAACGTCTGTGAGGACAGCAGTTTGAGCGGTATCGCGTCGCCGTCCCCAAACAGCCGCGTGCCTTTGCGCACGGCAATCGGATGAAGTAGTAGGTGCAGCTCGTCGAGCAGCCCCGCGTCGAGCAGCTGGCGCACTACCGACACCGAGCCGCTCATTGCGATGTCGCCGCCGGGTTCGTTCTTCAGTGCGGGGACGGCCTCGAGCAGGTCTCCGCCGAGTTGTTCTGAATTGCGCCAGGTGAACTCGAGCTTCTGGCGGGAGACGACGATCTTGCGGGCGTCGCCCAGCTTCTTGGCGAATTCCGCTTCGTCGCCATCGCCTTTCTCCCGGTCTGGCCAGGCTCCCGCGAAGCTGTCGTAGGTCTTGCGACCGAGCAGGATGGTGTCAGCCGTGCCGAGCGTGCCGTCGACGGCGGCACCCATTTCTTCGTTGAAGTAGGGGAAATGCCACTCGTTGGGCGCCTCCACGACGCCGTCGAGCGCGATGAAGAGCCCCGCTTTGATCTTTCTCATGCCCGGATAGACCGCCACGCACGGGAAAAATCATCGCGCTCGTCGGGCCGCGAAGGTGCGCTGCGGTACAGGTTGTGCGGCGTGCCGCTGTTCAGACACGCACCCTCGCGGGAATTAGATCGGGAGCAGTCCGTGCTTGCGCTGCACGCGGTCCCACTTCTGCTTGTCGCGCAGCAGGTGCAGCGACTTGCGCAGCAGCAGCCGGGTCTCGTGCGGCTGGATCACCGCGTCGATGAACCCGCGCTCCGCCGCGATCCACGGGATTGCCATGTTGAGGTTGTAGCCCTCGATGAACTGACGCTTCACCTCTTGTGCCTCAGGCGCATTCGGGTCGGGGAAGCGCTTCATCAACAGCTGGGCGGCGCCTTCTGCGCCGATCACCGCGATCCGCGCGGTGGGCCACGCGAAGTTCAAGTCGGCGGAGAGCTGCTTGGACCCCATAACCGCGTACGCGCCGCCGTAGGACTTGCGAATCGTGATCGTCACCTTCGGCACATCGGCTTCGACCACCGCGTTGAGGAACCGGCCACCGCGCTTGATGATGCCGTTCTTCTCCTGCTCGACACCCGGCAGGAACCCAGGTGTGTCGACGACAAAAACCAAAGGCAGATTGAAGGAGTCGCAGAACCGGACGAATCCGGCCGCCTTGTCCGAGGCCTCGTTGTCGATCGCCCCGGCCAAGACCATGGGCTGATTCGCGATCACGCCGACGGGCCGGCCGTCGACACGCGCGAACGCAGTGATGATCGCCTGGCCGCGCTGCGCACCGACATCGAAGACGTCGCCGTCGTCGAAGATGCGCAGCAGGATCTCGTGCATGTCGTAGGCCGCATTGTCGGAGTCCGGCACGATCGAATCCAGCTCGAGATCGTACGGCGTGATCTCCGGCTCCAGCCCCGGGTTGACGATCGGTGGGTCGTCAAATGTGTTGGCGGGCAAGAACGACAGGTAGTCGCGCACATATTGGAACGCCGCTGCCTCTGATTCGACGACCTGGTGGATGTTGCCGTAGCGCGCCTGGGCGTCGGCGCCACCGAGTTCGTCGAGCGTGACATCTTCGCCGGTGACGTCCTTGATCACGTCGGGTCCGGTGACGAACATGTAGCCCTGATCACGCACCGCGACGACGAGGTCGGTCTGGATCGGCGAGTAGACCGCTCCCCCGGCGCATTTGCCGAGGATGATCGAGATCTCCGGCACCATGCCGCGCAGCAGCTCATGCCGGCGGCCCAGCTCGGCGTACCACGCCAGCGACGTCACCGCGTCCTGGATGCGCGCGCCGCCCGAATCGTTGATGCCGATCATCGGGCAGCCGACCATGGCCACCCACTCCATCAGCTTGGCGACCTTGCGGCCGAACATCTCCCCGACCGTTCCACCGAACACCGTCTGGTCGTGGCTGAACACGCCGACCGGCCGTCCGTTGATACGGCCGTGCCCCGTCACCACGCCGTCGCCGTAGAGCGCGTTCGGATCACCCGGTGTGCGGCACAGCGCGCCGATCTCCAGGAAGCTACCGGGATCCAGCAGCGCGTGGATGCGGGCGCGGGCGCTGGGGATGCCCTTCTTGTCGCGCTTGGCGGCCGCCTTCGCCCCGCCGGGCTCCTTCGCCAGCTCCAGCTTTTCGCGGAGTTCGGCCAACTTCTCGGCCGTGGTGTGCGCGCGGCTGGTTGACAGAGTCTCAGTCACAACACGCAATCCTAAAGGAGGCCTCCATCCCGCCTCGAATCACGACAGGTTACTCGCTGGCCCTCAAGGATCTGCTGGATCCTAGCGAGCAGATCGCCCGGGATGTCACCAGCGGCGTCTTTCCACGCGACCAGGCCGTGCAGGAGGTTGGACGGCTCGACGCTCAGTTGCGAACCGAGCAACACCGTCTTTCTCGCTTCGTTGCTTCTACTCGAGTGATTTAAGCGATACGAAATCTCAACTTGCTGCGAGCGGGCACCGAGCCCCGTCGATCCGGTTTTGGGAGTGATCGACTCGACTAGCTCACGCCGGATTTCGGTCGTACTGCCCTTGGCTAACCGCACGGTCAACGTCGACGGAGAGATGCGCAAGAACGAATGTCGCCACATGCGAACCGCACCGTACAACGCCAATGGGCCCACCCCGAGAAGGATGGTGCCGACCAACCATAGCCACGCCGGCGGCCGACCCTGATGATTAAGAGCCGCGCCAATAGCGGCAATCCCTAACAGCGGAATCAGCACTATCGCGCCGTAAGCGTTGCTCTCGTACCAGGGAATGTAACGGCAGACAATCTCGTCGCCCGACCGGCTGACCCCGGCAGCCAAAAGCTTGCGCTGCCCAATCAGGATGATGCCGCCGCCCACAGCGGCACCGAGAGACAGATACCAGGCCGATCCGAATAGCAGGTTGAGACCTGCAAGCAAGAAAAGGGTGCAGGCGATGGCATAGCGGAATAGGCGCCTGCGAGGCCCTTTCGCCCTCCTAGGCCCATTAATGACCCTTTGCATTCCCGCTACCGAGACGCCGTCGCAAATACATCCGCCGCGGAGTGCTCACGCGTCGCGGCGGCCGGACTTTAGTGCGATGACTGCGGCAGTGATCGACGTGGCCATAACCGCGATGTTGACGTATCGCAGCCTGTCCCTTGTCAATGCGTCGTGAGCGAGAAAAGCCGCGATGACAAGCATCGAGCAGGCATAAAGTACTTGCAATCGTCGCGCCCGTTGCGCGCCATTGCGTGCGCCACATTGAACCGCGCGACGCAAGGCGAGCCCAATCAGCAATCCCAGCGTGGCCGCAGCCACCACCAACGGCATCATCTACTGCATTGGTCCAGTGAGACAACACCGTCTACGACGGCGGAGGCACCAGCGAGGATCCCGGCAGTGGAAGCCCCAGCGGTTACTCCTTCGGCGGGTACCGACACTGCGATCCCTACGACACCGGCGAGGATTTCACCGAAATCTTTGAGCTGTTCCTCCCCGCTGCAGCCTGGAAATCCAGG
The DNA here is from genome assembly GCF_059812765.1 of Mycobacterium sp. NGS39. NCBI lineage: Bacteria > Bacillati > Actinomycetota > Actinomycetes > Mycobacteriales > Mycobacteriaceae > Mycobacterium > Mycobacterium sp. NGS39. The sequence continues at coordinate 48,425 of NZ_JCALDH010000009.1, forward strand.
CCGGGGCACCTGGGTGTTTGGCCCATCCGGCGGCGCAGCTGTGATGACTACCGGGGGTGGCGTGGGTCGCGGTGGCAAGTTGATCGGTTCGCCAGTGACCGGTGGGGGTGGCGGAGTGGGCGGGGTCGGCGACGGCCCCTGCCTGAAGTCCACCGTCTGTACCACGGCGCGCCCGCGGTCCGTGACGATCTCAGCGTCTGCTGCTGACGAAACCTGGGCTGCGACACCCTGCGAGTCGGTGCCGGTTTGGCGGTTTCGATGAGGCGACGCTAGCCGATCTTGCAGAATTCCAATGTGCTGGGATAGCGGTGCGGCGGCGTTGGTGAGCCGGGCTGCGGTTTCATTGTCGATGGCTAGCAGGCGTTCCACCTGGGCGGTGATGTGCTCGGCGTGTGCTTTAGCTTGGGCTCGGCGCGCGGCCTGCGTCGAGGGGTTCAGATCCAAATTCCGGTCATTGATTGACAAATCCTCGCCGACCGTGAAGCCGTTGGCCTCCGCTCGCTTCACCGCGCGTAGTGCGGCATGTTTGGCGTAGGCGATTTCATCAGCGCCGGCGCGAGCGTTGCTGGCTGCGTCGCGCATGTTGTCGGCAACTCCGGTGGCGATGTCGCGATTCTTGGCGGTCTGCGCTAAGGCCGCCTCGGCGCCCTGCCCGTGCCATTCGCTGCCTCCCGGATACGTCGCTTCGCGATGCACTGCGGTGAATGACTCTTCCCACTGCTCAGCACAGCGTTGCCAGTGAACGGCGGCGTCGTGCAGATGGGTGACATCCCAGCGCCGGATTGCGGAAAGCGTCAACAAATTTGCTCCACAGAGGCCAGGTTTTCGGCATTGCTCGCGTCTCGTGCGGCGTACCGGTGTGCGGCTAGGGTGGCGAGGTCTCCGGTGCCGGCAACGAGACGCCCAAGGACGTAACCAACGCTCGACACAGTTGAGTGAAATTCGCTGACCGCAGCCGCGCTGGCCTGCCCGGTGGCCGAAACAGCCGGTGGGCAGGCAGCTATCTCGGCCACATCAGCCGCATGCCGCCCGCACACCGCGGCAAAGCCCAAGAGGCCCTCCGCGTCGACGATGACTCCGTCTGCGTCCATGCCATGAGCTTAAGGTCAATTGTCGACAGCCAAGCGCGCTAATTTCGGTATCGCTGAGATCTGCAAGCAGGGAAAGGGTCCTCGACACGGCTATGGTTGACCTGTGGCGTCACACCGTCGAACGCCCGCGACCGGTGGGCGCTGATCCAAGTCAGCTCACCGCCGACGATTGGCAATTTCTGCAGACGTACAAAACCTGCAATGGCGCGCACGAACGCGCCGTCGCCGCACTACTATCCGCCTGCCCGAGGAACTCATGACCGAGATTGCCGCGGCCGTAGGCTGTTTCGTGCTAATGGCGCTGTTCGTCGCCGCCTCGTTGTGGTACTTCAAGCGCATCCGCGATGGGCGGGCCGACCCTCTCATCAACCCGACCTCGACCACCGGCATGCGACCCAGCAGCCCGCCGCCACCGCTGCACGATCCCCCCGATCCAGATTAAGACTTCACCCCAGCGGCGGGGTGGATGAGTTCGTGCTGCATGCGTCCGTGGTGCGCCCGCACATCTTGTTCGACGGGGTTAAACCTTCTGCTGCGCTTCGACTTTGGCGAGCACCTGACTCATATGAGCGCCGACCTTGGCGATGTAGGGCTCGTCGATGGCCTGGATGTGCTCGCCACCGATCGGCACCACCTCGAGATCGGACACGTACTCACCCCAGCCGCCGTCGGGCTTTCGGGTGGCGTAGCGCGGCTCGAACATGATCGCGTCGTCGTGGTAGCGGTCGGCCATGTAGAGCGTGACGTGCCCGTCGTAGGGCCGGATCTCAGCGGTGTCGATCGCACGCTGATCCAGATACGACGTGCGCTGGTGCTCGATGATCCCTCCGGGAATCTGCACACCGCTTTCCTTGACGGCGTTCAGCACGAACTGCACTTGCCCTGCGTCGTCGAGCTTTTCGAGCTCCTCGTACGGAATCTCGGGGATCTGCACGTTGAAAGTGCGCTCGGCGAACCGCGCGTAACGCTCCCAGCGCTTGCGGGTCTCCTCCTTGGTCTGCGGGATCTCCTCGCCCGGCCGCACGGCGTCGATGAGCCCGACGAACGGTACGTCGCAGCCCTGTTCCTTGAGCCCGATCGCACAGGCATACGCCAGCGCGCCGCCCAGCGACCAGCCGGCCAGGATGAACGGCCCGTCGCCGCCCAGCTCGCGCAGCTTCGGAATGTACTGCGCCGCACGCTCTTCGATGGTGCCCTCGACGCGCTCGAAGCCGTACATCGGCGTGTCCGGCGGCAACCGCTTCAGCAGCGGCTCGTACACCACGGTCGACCCACCGGCCGCGTGGAATACGAACACCGGCACCTTGTTCGAGCCCTCTTCACGGGCGCGGATGATCCGGACGAACCCATCCAGCTGACCGGCTTCGAGGTACTGGCGCACCTTGTCCGCAAGTTCTTCGATGGTTCTCGACGTCTTGACGTCCTCGGCAGTGATCGGCCCGTCCGCGCGCTCCGAAAGCCGTTGCGCCATCTTCTCCGCGATCGCGTCGTCAACCTCGGGCAGCTCGTTGAAGATGCCGCCCGGCGACTTGCCGGTGACGATCGCCCATGTGGCGAACGTGACCCGCTCTGACGCGTCGCGCGGCGGCACGTCAGCGCCAAGCGCTTCGGTGATCGCCTGCTGATTCAGCGCCGCGGCGGCAGCCGCAAGATCGGGCTTGCCTTCCCGGGGCGGTCCGGCCGGGTTGTCCGACGGTGGTGGCGGCGGAATGTCCGGTGGCTCAGGGTCTTCCGCCTGGGTTTGTGGTTCGGCTTGCGGGTCCGGTGCCGGGGCGGTGACGGTCTGCACCGACGCCCCGGACAGCAGCCGGGCCTGCTCTTCGGCGATCTCGTCGGCGGACTTGGTCTTCTGGTACTCGTGCAGCTGCTGCACTTCGTCGCGGTGTTCGATCGCGTACTCGATCAGCTTCTCGACCGCGTACAGGTTCGCGTCGCGCACGGCCTGCAGCTGGATCGGCGGCAGGTCGAAGTCGTACTCGACGCGGTTCTTGATCCGCACCGCCATCAGCGAGTCCAGGCCGAGTTCGATCAGCGGAACCTCCCACGGCAGATCCTCGGGCTCGTATCCCATTGCGCCACCGACGATTGCGGCCAGCCGATCATGCACGGTCTCACCGGAGTCGGGCGACCACTTGGCGAACCCGGCGCCGAGGTTGGCGCCCTGGGTCAGGTTGTCATGCAGGATTTCCGCGTCGGGTTGGTCCTCGGACTCTGAAGCGGCCTCCTGTGTAACCGGCTGGGCTGCAACAGTTCCCACAGCGACGGCTGACGGTAGCGCCGCCACCTGGCCGCTCCGCGACACGATCGCGTCATAGACCAGAGTGAACGACTCGTCGATGCGCGCATGCACCTGCACCGACGCACCTCCCGGGTGCCGGGTGAGCGTGGTCACCAGCCGCGCGCCCTCGCCGGGCACCGCGCGCTGCTCGGACGCCGTCAACTGGGCATCCGGAAGCACTTGCGCGGCAGCGGCTTTCACCAACGCAGCCAGGTCGGTTTCACCGCGCGGGCGGTATTCCCAGACGTGGCGGCCGTCGGGCATCGCGACGTGGTTTCCGGGCATCATCACCGAGCTGTCACCCGTGAAGTGGGCGTCGAGCCAGTGCTCTTTGCGCTTGAACCGGGTCGGCGGGATGTTCGCGTAGTCGGCGGGGCCGGCAGCGCGCGTGAACAGTGTGCGGATGTCGAGGTCGTGGCCGTAGACGAACAGCTGCGCCATCGCGGCGATCATCGACTCGACTTCGTCTTGTTTGCGGGCCAGCGTCGGAATCAGCTGCGCGTCGTGCAGGCCCGCCGCAGCGGTGGTCAGGCCAACCTGCATGAGCGCCACCGGATTTGGCGCGAGCTCCAGGAACGTGGTGTGCCCGTTGTCGACGGCGTTGCGGATGCCGTGCGTGAAGTACACGGAGTGCCGCAAGCCCTTCTTCCAGTAGTCGACGTCGTGGATCGTCTGGCCGGGGCGGATGAAGTTGCCCTCGTGCACGGTCGAGTAGTAGCCGGTGGTGATCGGCCGGGGCTGGATGCCAACCAGCTCAGCCGCCAGCTCGCCCAGCAGGGGGTCCATCTGCGAGGTGTGGCTGGCGCCCTTGGTCTGGAACTTGCGCGCGAACTTGCCTTCCTTCTCGCAGCGCTCGATGATCGCGTCGACCTGTGCCGGCGGGCCGCCGATCACCGTCTGGCCGGGTGCGGCGTAGACGCACACCTCCAGCTCCGGGAAGTCGGCGAACACGGTCTTGATCTCATCGGCGGAGTATTCGACCAGTGCCATCAGCCGGATGTACTCGCCGAACAGCATCGCCTCGCCCTCGCCCATCAGATGCGAGCGCGAGCAGATGGTGCGGGTGGCGTCCTCCAGCGACAAGCCACCGGAGAAGTAGGCGGCGGCAGCCTCGCCCAACGACTGCCCGACCACCGCGGCGGGCTTGGCGCCGTGATGCTTGAGCAGCTCACCGAGCGCCACCTGAATCGCGAAGATGACCAGCTGCACTTTCTCGATCGGCAGCTCGGTGGTCTCGTCGGTGTAATCGACCGCGTCGTCAAGGATGAGCTCAAGGATCGAGTGTCCGCGCTCCAACTGCACCAGCGCGTCGACCTTGTTGATCCAGTCGGCGAACACCTCGTTGCGCAGATACAGGCTCTTGGCCATCTTGCGGTGCTGCGCACCGAAACCGGCGAGCACCCACACCGGCCCGTTGGTCACCGGACCGTCGGCGGTGAACACGTTCGGGCGCTGCTTGCCCTCGGCGATCGCACGCAAACCTGCGATGGCCTCGTCGTGGTCATGGGCCAGCACCACCGCACGCGAGCGACCGTGGTTGCGGCGCGACAACGCCCGGCCGATCGACTCCAGCGACGACGCCCGGCCCTCCGGGCTGTCGATCCAGTCGGCCAGCTCGGCAGCCGCGGCGCGCTTGCGCGATGTCAGGAACGCCGACACCGCCAGCGGGATCGCCGGTGCGGGCGGCGGTGACTCCTCCAGTTCCTGCAGCGCAATCTCCTTGAGCCGCAAGGCTTCGTCGGTCAGGCCTGGCAGTTCGTCGTCCGACTCGTCGGCCATGCTGGCGTGCACGCCGTAGAAGTCGGCTTCTTCGTCGTCGTCTTCGATCAGCACACCGCCGACGTACACACCTGCCTTCTCGGCGGGCTTCTCCTCGACCACCGGCTCGGGCTCGGGCTCCTTCTCGATCACGTCGCGGGGCAGCACCTCGCGCAGCACCAGGTGCGCGTTGGCGCCGCCGAACCCGAAGCCGGACACGCCTGCGATCGCGTAGCCGGAATACCGCGGCCAGTCGGTGACGGTGTCGGCGACCTTCAGCCGCACCGCGTCGAAGTCGATGTACGGGTTGGGACCGGCGTAGTTGATCGACGGCGGCAGCTTGTCGTGCGACAGCGCCAGCGCGATCTTGGCCAGGCTGGCCGCACCCGCGGCCGATTCAAGGTGTCCCACATTGGATTTCACCGCACCCAGCAACGCCGGCTTGTCCGCGGGGCGGCCCTTGCCGACGACGCGGCCCAGCGCCTCGGCCTCGATCGGGTCACCGAGGATGGTGCCGGTGCCGTGCGCCTCGATGTAGTCGACGGTGCGTGGGTTGATGCCCGCGTCCTTATAGGCCTTGCGCAGCACGTCGGCCTGAGCGTCGGGGTTTGGTGCCAGCAGACCGTTGGACCGGCCGTCGTGGTTGACCGCGCTGCCGGCGATCACGGCCAGGATCTGGTCGCCGTCGCGGCGGGCGTCCTCGACCCGCTTGAGCACCAGCATGCCGCCGCCCTCGGCGCGCGAATAGCCGTCGGCGTCAGAGGAGAACGACTTGATCCTGCCGTCAGCCGCCAGCACACCGCCGACCTCGTCGAAACCGATGGTCACCATCGGGGTGATCAGCGCGTTGACGCCACCGGCCAGGGCCACGTCGCACTCGCCCGCGCGCAGCGCCTGCACCGCCTGGTGCGCTGCCACAAGCGAACTGGAGCACGCGGTGTCGACGGCCACCGACGGACCGCGGAAGTCGTAGAAGTACGACACCCGGTTGGCGATGATGCTGCTCGCCGTGCCGGTGATCGCGTACGGGTGCGCGACGGTGGGGTCCGACACCGCCAGGAAGCTGTAGTCGTTGTTGGACGAGCCGATGTAGACGCCGACGCTCTGACCGCGCAGGCTCGACGCCGGGATGCGCGCGTGTTCCAGTGCCTCCCAGGTCAATTCGAGCGCCATGCGCTGCTGCGGGTCGAGGTTGTCGGCCTCCATCTTCGACAGCGCGAAGAACTCAGAGTCGAAGCCCTTGATGTCTTTGAGGTAGCCGCCGCGGGTGCGGGCCTTGGCCACCCGCTCGGCGATGCGCGGCTCTTCGAGGAATTCCGACCAGCGGCCCTCGGGCAGGTCGCTGATCCCGGAGCGACCCTCCAGGAGCGCCTGCCACGTTTCCTCGGGGGTGTTCATGTCGCCGGGGAAGCGGGTGGACAGCCCGACGATCGCGATGTCGGGCACGTCGCGCTCGCGTGACCAGTTCTCGTCGTCGTCGACGTCCTCGGCTTCCGGCTCGCCCTCGATGATCCGGGCCGCCAGCGACTCGATGGTCGGGTGCTGGAACGCGACCGTCGCCGACAACGTCACCCCGGTCAGGTCCTCGATGTCGGCGGCCATCGCGACCGCGTCGCGTGACGAGAGGCCCAGCTCCACCATCGGGGTGGTTTCGTCGATGGCGTCCGGGGCCTGGCCGGTGGCGTTGGCCACCCAGTTGCGCAGCCAGGTCCGCATCTCGGCGACGGTCTCGGGCCGCGCGCTAGCCGGGGAATCGCCCTGGGGGGTATCGGGAATCTCGTTGTCTGCCATAGCTTTTCGCGTTGTCAGTCCGCAGCGTCGGGGAATGAGTTGGCTGAGGCGGTACCGCCGCGCAGGCTGCCGTCGATGTAGGCGGCCCGGCAGGCTCGCCGGCCGATCTTGCCGCTGGAGGTTCGCGGGATAGTGCCCGCGGGCATCAGCAGCACGTCACGCACGGTCACGCCGTGGCGCACCGCAATCGCGGCGCGGATGTCGTCGGCGACGGGCTCGACCTCGATCTTGTGCGTGCCCGGGGCCCGTTCGGCGACGATGACCAGTTGTTCGGAGGTGTCCTCCGGGTCGTACTTCAGCCCGGCGTGCGGATTGTCGAACACCTGCTGCGGCAGCTGGTTGGCCGGCACCGAGAACGCCGCAGCGAAGCCCGGCCGGATCGCCCGGGTGGCCTCCTGCGCGGTGTACTCCAGATCCTGCGGGTAGTGGTTGCGGCCGTCGATGATCACCAGCTCCTTGATCCGGCCGGTGACGTAGAACTCGCCGTCGAGGAACGCGCCGAGGTCGCCGGTGCGCATCCACATCGCGTCATCGGGCGCGCCTTCGGCGTGCGAGGGATTGGTGCGCGACTTGAGGATGTTCTTGAACGTCTCGCGCGTTTCCTCTTCCCGATTCCAGTAGCCGGAGCCGACGTTGTTGCCGTGCACCCAGATCTCGCCGATCTGGCCATCGGGCAGCTCGCTGGCGGTGTCCGGGTCGACGATCACCGCCCACTCGTCGAAGCCGATCTTGCCGCACGACACCTGCGGCACCGCGTTGGGCGAACCCTCCGGGACCTCGACCAGCCGGTCTTTGACCAGCTCGTTGCGGTCGACGTTGATGATCTTCGGTGCCTGGTGCGGGATCGTCGTCGACACGAACAGCGTGGCCTCGGCCATCCCGTACGACGGCTTGATGGCCGACGGCTCCAGCCCGTACGGCGCGAACGCCTCGGTGAACTTGCGCATCGACGCCTGCGACACCGGCTCGCTGCCGTTGAGGATCGTCTGCACGTTGCTCAGGTCGAGTTCCTCGCCGTCCTTGGGCAGGCCGCGGCGCGCAGCGTGCTCGAACGCGAAGTTGGGCGCGGCCGACACCACGCGGCCGCGGTCGTCGCCCTTGACGCCGAGCTCGCGCATCCAGCGGATGGGCCGACGGACGAACGCGGCCGGGGTCATGAACGTCATGTGCCGGCCAAGAATCGACGGCAGCATGATCGTGATCAGGCCCATGTCGTGGAAGAACGGCAGCCACGACACTCCGCGGTCGCCCTCTTCGAACTCCAGCGCGGTCATCACCTGCGCGATGTTGGTGGCCACCGCAATGTGGGTGATCTGCACACCGGCCGGGCTGCGGGTGGAGCCCGACGTGTACTGCAGATACGCGATGGTCTCTTCGGTCGGGGTGTCGGGCATCACCCAGGTTTCGGCGACCTCGTCGGGCACCGCGTCGACCGCGATGATGCGTGGGCGCTCCTTGGCCGGGCGCTTGTGGAAGAACTTGCGCACACCTTCCGCGGCGCCGGTGGTGGTCAGAATCGTCGAGGGGGTGCAGTCGTCGAGCACTGCGTGCAAGCGCCCGACGTGACCGGGCTCGGCCGGGTCGAACAGCGGAACGGCAATGCGGCCCGAGTAGATGGTGCCGTAGAACGACGTCAGGTAGTCGAGGTTCTGCGGGCAGAGGATCGCGACGCGGTCATTCGGTTCGGTGACCTGCTGAAGGCGCGCGGCGATCGCACGGCTGCGCGCGGAGAACTGGCCCCACGTGATGTCGCGTTCGACGCCGTCGCGCTCGGTGGAGAAATCAAGGAACCGGTAGGCCAGGTGGTCGGCGCGGATGCCCGCCCACCGCTCCACATGCCGGGGGATGCTGGCGCCGTGCGGGAAGCTGAGTCGTCCCGTCTTCTTGTCGATGAACGGGTTCACCCAAATCGGCACGTTCCACTCTCCTGTCGAAGCCCACGGGCGGGGTCGGTTGTCAACTCAAGCGGGCCGGCCGCGTTCGGCTGGCTCTGCGCCGCGAAACCCCAAACCTTAAAGATCGTACAGAGGTCGGAGCGTCCGCCGCCGTCGCGTGGCCGCCGATCACAGCCGTTGCCGCTCTTAGTTATTTCTTAATGTTAGGGGACGGCTGGTCGGCGGCCAAATCGCCAGCCCGTTCACGTCGTGAATGTTGCGAATCTGTGCTATGCCCGCAGTCTGCGCCGCAGTCTTCGGAACCTCATCGTGTTTTCGGCGCGTTGTTGATCACATCGGCTGCCCAGTCGCGCGTCCAGTCTGTCGCCGAACGTCCGTCGAGCTTCCAGTACTCCGTTGTGGCGTACTTTCCGTGGACGGGCTCTCCCGCCGCGCCGAGCAGTGCTTGCAGCGTGCCGGGCAGGTTCAGCAGGTTGAACGCGCCGGCCGGCGCGGCGCAGATCAGATCGCCCTCGGCGCAGATCTCGTTCACGCGGTCGTTCAGCTCGCCGAAGCCGCCGTCGCGTGGGCCGGTCATCGTGATTCCCGAAGGGATGAACGGCATGCCCTTCAGCGTGATCTCCGCGCCCTCACCCGGCGGGTTGGGCCCCACGTCGCGGCCGACGCCGGGCTGGCGGCGCCCGTCGGCAATCAGCGTCACGCCCAGCACCCGGCCCGCGTCGACCGGACCGCGGCCGTTGCCGATGTCGCTGGCGATGTCGCCACCGATCACCGCACCTTGCGAGAAGCCGACGATCACGAAGTTGGTGCGCGGGCACCGGTCGGCGATGTCGGCGATCGCCTTACGGGTGACATCGGTGCCCTGCTTGCGGCTGTCGTCGTAGCTGACCTCGTTGTCACCGGACAGCGGCCGGTGGAACTGAGCGATGTAGGCGACGGTGTACACCTGCAGCCGGTCCGAGCCGAACTGCTCGCTCAGTGGACGAGTCACGTTCAGCAGCAACGCATTTGGAAACTGCGTGGGGTTGACGGGGTCTTGCTGCGGTGACGACTCCCAGGTGCCGGGGATGGACACCAGCTGCACGTCGGGACAGCCGGCGCCCTGCACCGAAGGCCGCGGCCGCAGCAGCACGAACACGACCACTGCCACCACGGCAGCCAGCACAAGCACGCCGACGACCGCGATCACTAGGCGGCGGCGCCGCCGATTCACACCCGCCATCGTCAGCCGTGCTTGGGATGCGGGGCCGCGTCGATCTTGCCCACCGCCCAGTTACGCGTCCACACCGTGGCCGGCTGGCCGTCGGAGCTCCAGAACTGCGTGGTGTTGTACAGCGCGTGCACCGGCTGGCCCGCGCCGCCGGCCAGCACGTCGAGCGTGGCCGGCAGGTTCGTGATGTTGAACGCTTCTTCGGGTGCCGCGCAGATCAAATCCCCGGGCGCGCAGATTTCGTTGACACGGTCGTTGAGCGCCCCGAAGCCGCCCGGACGCGGGCCTGTCATGGTGAGCCCGAACTCCGACAGCAGAGGCACCTCGTGCAACGTGATCTCGGCGCCCTGTCCCGGCGGCGTCGGCGGCACGTCTTGACCGACACCGGTCTGGCGGCGCCCGTCGGCGATCAGCGTCACCCCGAGCACAAGGTCCTCGTCGACGGGTCCGCGGCCGTTGCCGATGTCACTGGCGATGTCGCCCGCGATCACCGCGCCCTGCGAGAAGCCGACGATCACGTAGCTGGTCAGTGGGCAGCGGTTGGTCATGTCGGTCAGCGCCCGCACCGCGTTGTCCATGCCCTCTTTACGGCTGTCGTTGTAGCTGATCTGGTTGTCCCGGGAGAACGGATTGTGGAACTGCGCGGTGTAGGGCACCGTGTACGTCTGCACCCGAGCGCCGCCGAACTGGTCGGCGAGTGGTCGAGTTACGTTGAGCAGCAACGCATTCGGGAACTGCGCTGGATTCAGCGGATCCTGCTGCGGCGATGACTCCCACGTGCCGGGAATCGACAGCAGCATCACGTCGGGGCAGCTGGCGTCCTGGAACTCCGGGCGCGGCTTCTTCGGCCCGCCCGAGGTGGTGGGCGGCTGGGCGTTGGGCGGTGTGGACGGTTGCGGCGCCGAGGGTTTGGTGGCCCGCTGCATGACCACCATCAGGACCAGCCCCAGCGCCACCACCACTGCCACCGCCCCAGCGGCAGCGAGCGCGAGGATGCGGTGGCGTTTCCGCCGATTGGTGTTGGCCATGGTCTCCTGCTAGCAGAGGCGTTCGGTCGCGATGCGGATGTACGTTGCGGTCGCGGTGTCGACGTCCGCCCCGGTGGGCGGCATGGAGGTCAGGTGAGCGCCGTGCACGTCGCTGGACACCAGCGGATGCACGTAGTCCCATACCGCCTGCGGGCTCTGCCCCGCAGCGCGGGCCTGGCAGACGTAGGAGCCGATGGACAGCGCCAGCAGCTCACTGGACGGATGCACTCCATCGGCGTCCAGCGCGTCGAGGTACGCGCGCTGCTGACCGGTGACCGTCAGTTTGCGCTCGCTGCCGCTGGCACCGGCCGGCGGCTGCGCAGGCGCGGCGGGCTGAATTCCCGACGCCAGCGTGGTGGTCTCGTCGGCCGGCAGCGCGACGCTGGACATCAGGCCGTCGGACGCCGAGCAACCCGACAGCACGGCGGCCGCAAGCGTCAGCGTCGCCATTGTCGAAGACCCGGCCACGCGCCTGGAGGTCGGTTGCACGTTTCCACGGTACCGGCTGAGCGGCGGCGGCCCGGGTGAGCAATCTCGCAGTTCGCCGCCGCGTCGTCAGCTACCTGATCGCGGCCACCAGATCCCCGGTCATCGCGGCGAGCTGCGGCCCCCAGCTAGACCAGTCGTGGTTGCCGCCGGCCGGGAAGTCGAAGTGCCCGTTGTGGCCGCCGACCTGGCGGTAGTGCTGGTAGAAGAAGCGGTTCATGCCTTGCGCCTGGTCGCAGTACCCGATCATCGCGGGCTCGTCGCTGCACGTCAGCGTCTGCGGGCTGAACACCCACAGCCGGGTGTTGTTCTGCACCAGCAACGAGATGTGCACGTCCGGGTCGTGCCATTTCCAGCGGCCGAGCTGCGGCAGGCCCCACATGTTGCGGGTGTCCACGCCACCGAATCGCATCAGCCCGTCGGTGATCGCGCCGTTTTCGGTGGTCCGAGACGGCGTGAGGAAGCCCGACATCGAGCCGGCGTAGCTGTACCGGTCGGGGTGGAAGGTCGCCATCGCCACCGCGCCGTAGCCGCCCTGCGCGGCGCCGACGATCGCGTGACCGCCGGGCGCCAATCCCTTGTTGGCGGCCAGCCAGTTGGGCAGCTCGTCGGCCAGGAAGGTCTCCCACTGGCGGCTGCCGTCCTGCTCCCAGTTGGTGTACATGCTGAACGCGCCGCTGGCCGGGGCGGCCACCGAGACGCCCTTGCCGGCCAGCGTGTTCATCGCATTGCCGACCGTGACCCAGTTGCTGACGGCGTCGCCGGCGTTGAACGCGTCGAGCAGGACGACCGCGTGCGGGCCGCCGCCGAGAAAGGCGACCGGGATGTCGCGGCCCATCGCTGCCGACGGCACCATCAGGTACTCGACGGCGTCGGCCCTGGCGGTCGGTGAGACCGGGCCGGCGAACAGGCCGATTCCGAGGATGGCTGCGGCCAACACGCGGAACAGCACCCCTGCAAGCTTCATAGCCACCCTCCCTGCCGTCGCCGAATCCGCAACGTAGTGAACCACATCACGCCGACCCGCGACACAGAACTCCTGGCGCAGAAACGAGTAACGGCGACGACCGGATGGTCGCCGCCGTTACTCGATAGCGTGCTTCTACGCGGTGGGCGTAGCGCCCAGCACCCGCTGGATGTCGGGCTTCATCGCGGCCAGCTGCTGGCCCCAGTAGGCCCAGCTGTGGGTACCGGCCTCGGGGAAGTTGAACACCCCGTTCTTGCCGCCGGCGGCGATGTAGGCGTCCTTGAACGACTTGTTCGTCCGCAGGGTGAACCCTTCGAGGAACTTGGCGTTGAAGTCGCCGCCACCCAGCTCGTTGGGCTTGCCGTTGCCGCAGTACACCCAGATGCGGGTGTTGTTGTCGACGAGCTTCTGGACGTTGACCATCGGGTCGTTGCGCTTCCAGGCCGGGTCGCTGGACGGGCCCCACATGTCCTCGGACTTGTAGCCGCCCGCGTCACCCATCGACAGGCCGACCAGCATCGGCCACCAGCCCTCGGACAGGTTCAAAAAGCCCGACAGGGAGGCCGCGTACGGGAACTGCTGCGGGTAGTAGATCGCCAGCGTCAGCGCCGCCGAACCGGCCATGGACAGACCGACCGCCGCGCTGCCCGTCGGCTTCACCTGGCGGTTGGCCGCCAGCCACGCCGGCAGCTCCTGGGTGAGGAACGTCTCCCACTTGTAGGTCAGGCAGCCGTTCTTGCCGCACGCCGGCTTGTACCAGTCGCTGTAGAAGCTGGACTGGCCGCCGACCGGCATCACCACGGACAGGCCGGACTGGTAGTACATCTCGAACGCGTTGGTCTCGATGTCCCAACCGTTGTAGTCGTCTCGCGCCCGCAGGCCGTCGAGTAGGTAGACCGCCGGCGAGTTCGCGCCACCGCTTTGGAACTGAACGCGGATGTCGCGGCCCATCGCGGGCGACGGCACGTCCAGGTACTCGACCGGCAGACCGGGCCGGGAGAACGCGCTCGCAGTCGCCGCGCCTCCGACGACGCCGACGAGGCCGGGCAGCAGCGCGGCCGCCACGGCGGCGACCGTCAGCCGGCGCGCCCAGCGGCCGCGCATCTTCTCAACGAACTTCATCAATATGTCCATCCCATCCTTTTAACGCGCAACGACGGCGTCGGACGCCGTCGTGTCCCGGGTAGTCAACCACACCGTCGGTGCAGACCTGTAACCGTGAGCCTCGGGCTGACCCAGATGTGGGAATCCTCTCCCATGTCAGATAGAGGCCGGTTCACGCCTTCCGTCGACATCCATTGCGATGCTCACCGCGCCGTTGCGGTTTCCCCGACCCGAACGAAACCCGCAGCTCAGACGCTACGGGCCCGTCGCCGGTAAGCCAGTGTAAGGGGTAGCCCGCAACGGCGGTTCACTCAACCCGCAGCGCAACAGCTCGTAGCGCGGCACCCGGTCGATCCGGTAGCTGGTGAACTGGTACGCGTGCACCACGTTGGACAGGAAGCGGCGTAGTGTCAGCGGTCCTCTGATCGACGTCAGTACCGCGTCTGTGCTCGGGCATTTCAGGGCCGCTTTGGCCTGCCGGACCCAGTCCTCGTCGAGGTACGTCGGCAGATACGGGTGCTCCTCGAGCCACGGCCCCTCGGCCACCGCCCAGTCGGGGAACAGGTTCTTGTCGTGGCCGATCCGGGCGTCCTCCAGCCGCGCCGTGTGGGCGGCGAGCGGGTTCGCCAATCCGATCTGGTCGATCACGCGCACGTCCAGGCCGACGTTCATGCCGAGCATGCCGAGATTGGTGAAGAACACCGTGTGCGGGCCGGGTTTGGGCGGATTCGGGCCCAACGCCACCGGATCCGCGGGCACGACGTCCCACTGCGTGTAGTTGCCGGACGGCAGCAGCAGCGCGCCGTCCGGGGTGTTCTCGATTGCCTCCAGCACCGCCCGCATGCGCGGATAGTCCAGGTAGTCGGCGGCCGTCAGCGGATGGGCGTGGCCGGTGGCCTGCGCGTAGAACCGCCGCTCGTCGACGATCCCGGTGTAGGTGACCCGGGTGGCGTCGGCACCCATGCCCGGCGAATTGGCTGCCCACAGCGACCAGCCCACAATCGCCAGCCACACCGCGGCCGTGGCCGCGGCCAGCACCGTGCCGGTCTCGCGGGACAGGCGCAACCGGTCGGGCAGCACCAGCGGGATCACCGCGACTGGGGCCAAGAGGCAGAACATCGGCGTCAGCAACACCCGCCCGTGCATGAAGTCGCCGCCCTGCCGAATCCAATAGAGCGCTTGCAGCAGCCCGCTGACGACGATGAGGACGACGACGGCGGCCGGGTTCTGCACCAGCCGGGCGGCGCGGCTCCGGGGCGCGGTGTCGCCGTCGTTCACCCACCAGGCGCGGCTGCGGCCTGCGAGCACCAACACCGCCAGCCCGACCGTCAGGATCGCCGGGATCCACAGCGCGTACGGCCCGTTGAAGTTGGCCAGATAGACGAAGCCCTGCGACCATTTCTTTCCCGAGGCGTCCTTGGCCAGCGCAGTGCCCGGTACCAGCAGCGCGTAGTACCCCATCCGGAAGATCTGGTACGCCACCGGCAATAGGCCGCCCGCCCCGACGATCAGCACCCGCACGCCCCAATCGCGCGCGGCGATCAGCATCATCACCAGCGCCAGACCGCCGATCAATGCGAGCTCCGGACGCACCAGCACCGAGAGCCCTGCGACGAACGCCAGCGCGGCGGTGAACCCGCGGCCGGTCTGCTTCTGCTGACCCCAGCACACCAACATCCACCACAGCAGCCCGAGATACGCCAGCACCAAGCCGTTTTCCAGACCCGAGGTGGCGAAGTCGCGCGCCGGCGGCACCGCGATATACACCAGCGCACCGGCCGGCAGCAGCAACGCCCGACGCCCGAGCAGCCCCGGCGCGTAAAGCCGTGCCGTGCCGACCATCACGAAGACCATGCCCAGCACGGACAGCGTCAGCGCCAGCACCAACGCGACGTACTCCAGCCGCACCGGGCCGCCGACGAGCGCACCCAGATACACCAGATACGTCCACACCGTCGACGTGTTGGCCTCTACCCGTTCACCGACGTTGAACACCGGGCCGTTGCCCGCCAACAGGTTTCGCACTGTGCGCAGGACGATGAGTCCGTCGTCGGCGATCCAGCGCCGCTGCCACGCTCCCCAGCCGAACAGCACGGCGACCACCGCCACGCTGACCCACAGGCTCGCCTGCGCGGTCAGCTCGAGCCGACGCGCGCTAACGGACGAAGACGGCCGCACCAACTGTCCCGATCCACAGCAATGCCAGGAACTGCAGAACCCGGTCGCGCAACGCGATCTCTTCCGGTTCGCCGGCCATGCCGCCGTCGACATCCACTGCGTAGCGCAGGATCGCGATGGTGAACGGGATCATCGAGATCACCCACCACGAGCCGGAGCCGCCGTCGCGCTGGAACGCAAACAGCCCGTAGCACAACACCACCGCGGTCGCCGAGAGCGTCCACACGAACCGCAGATAGGTGCCGGTGTAGCTCTCCAGCGACTTGCGGATCTTGGCGCCGGTGTGTTCGGCCAGCTGCAGCTCGGCATAACGCTTGCCGGCCACCATGAACAGCGACCCGAACGCCATCACGAGCAAAAACCACTGCGACAGCGGGATCTTGGCGGCGGCGCCACCGGCGATCGCGCGGATCAGATACGCCGACGAGACGATGCAGATATCGAGCACCGCTTGGTGTTTCAAGCCGAAGCAGTACGCCAGCTGGATTCCGATGTAGACGGCCATCACGATCGCGAGGTCCGTGTTGACGAACACCAGCGCAATCACCAGTGACGCGGCACCGAGCACCACCGCCAGCGTGTACGCCAGCCACTCGGGCACCACGCCGGCCGCGATCGGCCGGAATCGCTTGGTGGGGTGCTGACGGTCGGCCTCGACGTCGCGGACGTCGTTGACCAGATACACCGACGAGGCCGCCATGCAGAACACGACGAAAGCGATCGCCACGTCGACCAGCACGCCGCGGTAGTCGTACTTGACGTCGCCGCCCAGCGCCGCCAGCGGTGCGGCGAACACCAAGACGTTCTTCACCCACTGGCGAGGCCGGATGGCGCGGATCAGGCCGGCGATCAGGTTGTCGGGCGGCCGTGTCACCTCTGGCGCTTGCTCGCTCATGCGCTGTTCCCGATCTTCTTGAAAAGCTGTCCGACCACTGCCCCGACCGCCACCCCGGTCAGCACATCGCTGGGGTAGTGCACCCCGAGCACCATGCGCGACAACGCCATCGGCGGAACCAGCAGCACCGGCAGCGGCAGACCCGTGAGCGGTGCCATCAACACTGCGGCCGCGGTGGTCGAGGTGGCGTGCGCCGACGGAAAGCTCAGCGCGCTGGGCGTGCCGACGTTCACCGCCACCGCGGGATGGGCGGGACGACGACGACGCACCACCCGCTTGATCAGGACCGCGGCGGCGTGCGCGACGAACGCCCCGGCACCGGCCAGCAGCCACTCGCGGCGACGCCGCGGTTGCGCTATCGCCCCGGCAGCGCAGAGCACCAGCCAGCCGGCGCTGTGCTCGCCGAAGTGCGACATCGCGCGGGCCACCGCGACCACGCCCGGCCGAGCGAGCGCGGACTGCACGGCCACCAGCGCGGCCACTTCGCCCCGGGGTTGGTCAACCATGGCTGCTCACCGCGGGGAGAAGGACCGATTCCCAACTCTGGGTGCTGGTCAGCATTGGCAGCGCCGCCCGGTAAACCCCGCGCATCTCGTCGAACCGACGGGCCAGCTTGCGCTGCCGGCGCACCGACTGGCGCAGCAGGGAGAACATCTTTCGCCGGTCCCGCTGCCGGTAAACCACTCCGCGGCTGTCGGCGGTGGTGACGGTCACGCCGTCGACGTTGCACAGTAGAAACCATCGCGAATCCTGGGTGGGCACGTTCAGCTGGGGCCGCTGGTGATGTGCGGGGTCGGCCTTGGTCAGCTGGTGCAGGATGCCGTGGGCCAGCCGAATTGCCTTGGCGGGGGCGGTTTTCGGCTCGGCGACTCGACCCACCATGCCCGACGGCGGCGGCAGCGCGGTCGCCGAGGGCAGCACCACCGCGTCGGGATACTGGCGGCGGATCTGATGCACGGCAGGCAACGCCGATTCCAGGATCGAGAAAATGTGCTCAGGACCGGCCAGGAAGTCGTCGATCGCCTTGTTCTGGATCGCGACCGTCGAATACTCAAGGCAGAGAAGGTGTTTCAGCGTGGCTTTGAGCATGCTGCGCAACAGCCCGCGCACGTCGCCGTCCCAGTGCAGGGCGGCGACCACCAGGCGGTTGCGCAGATGGAAGTACGCCTGCCAGTCGATGGCATCGTCCTTGTCGCTCCAGGCCATGTGCCAGATCGCCGTGCCCGGCATGGTCACCGTGGGATAGCCGTGCTCGGCGGCGCGCAGGCCGTAGTCGGCGTCGTCCCACTTGATGAACAGCGGCAGCGGCTGGCCCAACTCGTCGGCGACCTGTCGCGGGATCATGCACATCCACCAGCCGTTGTAGTCGACGTCGATGCGACGGTGCAGCAGCTTGCTGTCAGGGTGATTGCCGCGCAGAGGTTTTCGCGCGAAGTCGTGGTCGTACTTGGCGTGCGGTGCGTGCGTCCACATGAACGTGCCGCGGTCGACCACCTCGCCCATCACGTGCAGGTGCGACGGGTCTTGGAGATTGAGCATCTGCCCACCGACGAGCGTCGGCGTCTTGGCGAACCGGTTCATCGCCAGCGCGCGCAGCACCGAGTCGGGCTCGATGCGCACGTCGTCGTCCATGAACAGGATCTGCTGGCAGTCGGTGTTTTTCAGCGCCTCGTACATCACTCGGCTGTAGCCGCCTGAGCCGCCAAGGTTGGGCTGGTCGTGAATCGACAGGCGCTGGCCCAGCGCGGCCGCGGCTTCGGCGAAGCCCGGGTGGTCACGCACCTTCGCGGTTCCCTGATCCGGCACGATCACTGCACCGATCACGTTGTCCACCAACGGGTCCGACGTCAGCGCACGCAGCGACTGCACGCAATCGGCCGGGCGGTTGAAGGTGGGAATGCCGACCGCGATGTTCGCGACGCCGGGCGCGGCCACCGGCGCGAACCAGCCCGCGTTGTGCAGAGTGACCGCGCTGTCGGTGGTGATGTCGAACCATATCCAGCCGCCGTCTTCGAACGGGCCCAGGTCGATTTCGAATTCGACGGTCTGCTGATCGCCGGAGAATTCGCGGCCTTCGACATAGATCCGCGCGCCGGTGGCCTTGCTTCGATATACGTCGACCCGCCCCGTGCCGCTGAGCTCGGCGTGCAGCACCACCGACGTCAGCGTCGACCAGCGACGCCAGTAGCTGGCCGGAAAAGCGTTGAAATACGTGGAGAACGACACTTCGGACTCGCTGCCGATCTGTAACGCGGTGCGGCTGGCGGCGTGTGCGCGGCGGGCGTTGGTGGCCGACTCCTCGATGTAGAGCTTGCGCACATCCAGAGGCTCGCCGGGGCGGGGCAGGATGACGCGGGCCAGCAGGCTGACGGCCTTGGTCATTCCCCGGCGCTTTCGGCAAGTGGCGTGCCATCACGTAGGTGCGGGGCCAGCACGTTGTCGAACATGGAGAGCGCGCTGGCGATCGCCATGTGCATGTCGAGGTACTGGTAGGTGCCCAGCCGACCGCCGAAAAGCACCTTGGCCGTGGCGGTTTCGGCTTTCGCACGGGCGCGGTATGCGGCCAGCAGCGAACGGTCGCCATCGGCGTTGATCGGGTAGTAGGGCTCGTCGTCGTCCGCGGCGAACCGCGAGTACTCGCGCACGATCACGGTCTTGTCGGCCGGATACTCACGCTCCGGGTGGAAGTGGCGGAACTCGAGGATCCGGGTGAACGGCACGTCGATGTCGTTGTAGTTCATCACCGGAGTGCCCTGGAAATCACCGATGTCCAGCACCTCGGTCTCGAAATCCAAAGTGCGCCAGCCCAATCGGCCCTCGGCGTAGTCGAAGTAGCGGTCCAGCGGCCCGGTATAGACCACCGGCGCGTCGGGACTGGCCGCCCGTAGTTCGTCGCGCACGTCGAACCAGTCGGTGTCCAGAAGCACCTCGATTCGCTCGTCGGCGGCCATGTTCTGCAGCCACGCGGTGTAGCCGTTGACGGGCAGCCCTTCGTAGGTGTCGTTGAAGTAGCGGTTGTCGAAGGTGTAGCGCACCGGCAGCCGGGTGATGTTGCCGGCGGGCAGCTCCTTCGGGTCGGTCTGCCACTGCTTGGCGGTGTAGCCCTTGATGAACGCCTCGTAGAGCGGGCGGCCGATCAGTGAGATCGCTTTCTCTTCGAGGTTCTGCGCGTCGGCGGTGTCGATCTCGGAGGCCTGCTCGGCGATCAGCTTGCGGGCTTCCTCGGGCGAGTAGTAGCGGCCGAAGAACTGCGACACCAGGCCCAGGCCCATGGGGAATTGGTAGGCCTGGCCGTTGTGCATCGAGAACACGCGGTGCTGGTAGCCGGTGAACTCGGTGAACTGGTTGACGTAGTCCCACACCCTCTTGTTGGAGGTGTGGAAGAGGTGGGCACCGTACTTGTGCACCTCGATGCCGGTCTGCGGTTCGGGCTCCGAGTAGGCGTTGCCGCCGATGTGCGGCCGCCGTTCGACGACGAGCACCCGCTTGCCCAATTGAGTAGCCACCCGTTCGGCGATCGTCAAGCCGAAGAATCCGGAGCCGACGACGAAGAGATCGAAGGGCCCGGAGGCCACCGGGCCGACATCAGGTGAGGTCATCGGCAGCTAGGGTATCGGACCTTCACTCCCAAACCATTTCGCCAGGCTGCGGGGGCCGACGCGGGTAGGTCGCGATTGCCTTACGATTCCGTCTCGTCACTCTAATCACAGGATTCACATCCGTACCATCGGGAACGTTGGTATTGGCGGGTCGGCGCAAGTTGTCGTCCGCGGGTGCTGACCCGTAGTTGCACCTACTACGCCGACGATTTGTTGTCCAGATTGAGGAGACTTCCGTGCCGAACAGACGCCGACGCAGGCTCTCCACAGCCATGAGCGCGGTGGCCGCCCTGGCCGTGGCAAGTCCATTCGCAGTGACCGCTGTGTCTGAATTGACCGCGCAGAGTGCGCCCGCCCCCCAGCAGCACGACTTCGTGCAGGCGGCGATGGTGACCGATCTGCCCGGGGAAATCATGTCCGCGCTGCAGTCCAGTCTCTCGCAGTTCGGGATCGTCGTGCCCAACATGTCCGGCATCCTGGGCTCGAGCAGCACGCCGTCGGCGTCGTCGCCCCTGACGTCGCCGGGCGGGCTCACCGCCACGCCAGGCAGCTTGACCGCGCCGGGGTTGACGGCGACGACGCCGGGCCTGACCGCTCCGACCCCCGGTCTCACGACGCCGACGCCGGGGCTCACGACGCCCGCACCCGGCCTCACCGCTCCTACTCCGGGACTCACCACTCCGACGGCACCGATCACGTCACCTCAGTCGGTGCTCGGTGACGCCGCGCTGGCGAACCCGACCCTCACTCCCGGCGCGGCCACGGCCGCGACGCCGGCGGGCACCGCGACGGTGACGACGCCCGGTCTGACGACTCCGTCGACCGGTCTGACCCCGGGGCTGACCAGCCCGCTCGGCACCACGCCGGGGCTCACGGCGCCACCGGGAGAGGTTCCGATCAGCGCACCGCTGGGCCCGGACCCGCTGAGCGGCACCTATCCGATTCTGGGTGACCCGCTGCTGGGCGCCGCGACGCCGGCCGCAGCGCCAGCCAGCGGCGGCCTGCTGTCGGATCTGTCCAACGCCGCGTCGCAGCTCGGCGCCAGCCAGGCGATCGACCTGCTGAAGGGCGTGGTGGTGCCTTCGATCATGCAGGCGATCAAATCGGCAGCTCCTCCCGCTGCCCCGGCGCCGGCTCCCCCGCCGACCCCTTAAGACCGCCCGGCCAAACGGCACCGCAGAGAAGGCGAGCTCTGCGGTGCCGTTACCGTGCGCGTAACGGTGTGTCGCAACACTGGTAACAATTGGCACATACGTAACATCGGCTCGTGGGATGCCGCCCTGCGCCGTCGCTAGTGTTCACCGCAGTGGTGGCGACGACCCTGCTGCTGCCGTGGGCGATCGGCGGCGTGCCGGGCGAGCAGCCGGCCAAGACACCGCGAGCCGACGACACCGCGCTAGCACAGCAGCCGCTGACCGACATCGGCGCCGGCGAGACGATTCGCGAGGTCAGCCAGGCCACACCGTTTTCGTTGGTGGCGCTGACGGGCACTGACGCCCGCACCACGGCGCGGGTCCGCGCGAAGCGCCCCGACGGCACCTGGGGCCCCTGGTATGACGCCGAGACCGACGAGTACGCCGGTCCCGACGGGGCGGCCGCGCCCCGCGGCACCGAGCCGGTGTTCGTCGGTCGCACCACGGCCGTGCAGATCGCGATCAAACGCCCGGCCGCCCCGGCGCCCGCACCGAAGGCGCCGAAGGCGCCACCACATGATCTCGGTTACATCCCCGCCAACGTCGAGCAGCCGTTCGGCCAGACCGTCAACGCGGTGCTGATCACCCCGCCGCAGGCACCGTCCGACCAGTTCGCCATCCCCACCGCCGTCACGCCGCCGGGGCAACCGCCGGCGATCATCGGTCGCGCGCAGTGGGGCGCCGACGAGTCGATACGGTGTGGTCAGACCGTGTACGACAAGGGAATTCGCGCGGCGGTGGTGCATCACACCGCGGGCAGCAACGACTATTCACCACAGGACTCGGCTGAAATCATCCGGGCGATCTACGCGTACCACACCCGGACGCTGGGCTGGTGCGACATCGCCTACAACGCACTGGTGGACAAGTACGGCCAGGTGTTCGAGGGCCGTGCCGGCGGCATCACCAAAGCGGTCCAGGGCACCCACACCGGCGGCTTCAACGTCGACACCTTTGGCGTGGCGATGCTCGGCACCTTCGACGCGGTGCCGCCGTCTCCGATCCAGCTGCGCACGGTCGCGCGGCTGATCGGCTGGCGGAT
Organism: Mycobacterium sp. NGS39; assembly: GCF_059812765.1. NCBI lineage: Bacteria > Bacillati > Actinomycetota > Actinomycetes > Mycobacteriales > Mycobacteriaceae > Mycobacterium > Mycobacterium sp. NGS39. The sequence goes on from NZ_JCALDH010000009.1 coordinate 70,940, forward strand.
GTCGCTCGACGGGGTCGACCCGCGCGGCACAGTGACGCTGACGTCGGCGGGCGGCGAGTTCACCAAGTTCCCCGCAGGTGCACCTGCGACGCTGCCGACGATCTTCTCGCACCGCGACGTCGGAGCCACCGACTGCCCGGGCAATGCCGCCTACGCGGAGTTGAACCACATCCGCGACATGGCGGCCCGGTTCAACGACCCGCCCGGTCCGCAGGATCTGGCCGACTCACTTCAGGGCGGCGCCATTTATGCGCGCTGGCAGGGGCTCGGCGGGATGAACAGCTGGCTGGGTCCGCCCACCTCACCTGAGTCACCGGCCGACGGGGGCGCCCGCTATGTGCGATTCGCGCACGGCGCGGTGTACTGGTCGCCGCGCACGGGCGCCAATCCGGTCGGCGGGGCGATTTACGACGCGTGGGCCGAACTCGGGTACGAACGCGGCCCGCTCGGCTTGCCGACCAGCGGTGAAATCAGCGAGCCGCAATGGGTGGTGCAGAACTTCCAGCACGGCACGCTGAACTTCGACAGGGAAAGGCCCCGGGTCCTTCAGGTGATCGACGGTCTGGCCTATGAGGTGTCGCCGCCGCCGGCGAACGGGCCGCCGCCGCAGCTGGAGCGCTTCAGCTCGATCAACCGGTAGGGGCGTTATTGGGTCCGGCTTCGTGTCCGTCACCAGCCCGAATCGGCCTTTTTGCATTTGCTAGCAGGTAGAATTGGTAGGTGGCGGCTACTCATAAAAGTGCTTCAAACTGCGGCGATGATGACCGGGCACGCCAAGCGTGTGCTTTGCTGGCTGCCCTGGAGGCGAGCGGATTGCCGGTCCCGGATGAGTTCGGTTTCGACGTGTTGCACAGCTTCTCGATGGACGGACTGACCGACCCAGGGGAAGAAGTACACGTCCTAACCAACGTCCGCGAACCGTCAGCCCGCTTCACCGAAGGCCTGCTGATCGCCTCTCCCGGGCGCGTCGAGTCGCTATTGCTGGCCGGCAGTAACGGGACGGTTGGGTACGGCGTGGTGTTTACCAAAGACGACGCGGTGCATGTGGGCCCGAGGCCCGGATGGTCGACGCGCGAGGAGTGGCTGGAGGTGGCGGTCGAGACGGCGGTACGCACGCTGATGCGACGCAACGCGAGCCGGGAACCCGACTTCCGGTACGACCGGGTCCGCGCCGACGAGCACCTAGCGTTGGTGGAATTCAAAACCCGCACGGGTTGTCCAATTCGGGTCCGTAGTTGGCGCGTCGCAGAAGTAACCGACGTGCCCGGGGTCGACGGCGCACGGGTCGAATTGTGGACCGGGATCGTGGCCGACGGTTTGATCACCCACGCCGCGATCGCGGCGGGGTACCGGCCCGACGGCAGCATCGCCGCGCTCGCGTGCATCGAGGGTATGCCGTCGGCGCATGACATGGCGTTCCTCGGCGTCTTCACTTCCGAGGGCTCTCACCGCAACCTAGGGCCGACGGCGCCGGATGGTGACTTCCTCAGTACCGCAATGCCTTTGCTCATTCCCTATATCACCGTGTCGAACGAGTGAGTCCCGGCGTAGCTAGTTGCTGGTCGGTGGTGGTTGCCTACGTTTGATTTCCAGGGCGCGGTCGCAGTGGGTGGCCGGAACGAATCTGTTGATGGCGCAAGCGATTTGGGGGTCTTCGTAATGAAGCGTGGTAGTGGCCAGTCGACACGGTTGACTGGCTGAGCCCGGAAATGGGCCTGGGGCCTCATGATTCGTGGTGTTAGTGGACACGAATAGGAAGCCCCCAGGTGATCAACAACAGTAGTGCGACGGTGATGCTTGGGCTGGAAGGCATGGCCGTGCTGGCGGTGTCTGAGCGCGACGGTGAGCTGGAATACGCCATCGAGACGACCGCGGCGAGTGGTTGGTGCCCGGTGTGCGGAGCGATCGCTCGGTTGTATGCTCGGCGCCCGACGTGGGTGCGGGATTTGCCTGCCGGAGATCGACCGGTGACGCTGATGTGGGTCAAACGGATCTAGCGGTGCGTGCATCGGCAGTGTGAGCAGCAGACCTGGACTGAGACGCATCCGGCGATCGCGCCGCGCGCGTCGTGGACCGAGCGGGCCCGCGCGCAGGCGTGTCGGCGGGTGGGCCGCGATGGTCATTCGGTAGCGGCGGTGGCGCGCGAGTTCGGGGTCGGTTGGGCCACCGTGATGGCCGCGGTGCGTGATCACGGGGCCCGGCTGCTGCAGTGGGCTCGACCCGGCGGGGCGGTCACCGCGATCGGGGTCGATGAGACCGCTTTCACCCGCGCCAATGCGATCCGCTCGACGGTGTTCGCCACCGGAATCGTCGACCTGCGCCGCGGCCGGCTGATTGACGTCGTACCCGGCCGAAGCCGAAAAGTGTTGGCGGACTGGCTCTGTGAGCAGACCAGCGACTGGAGGGCCGCGGTCGCGGTGGCGGCGTTGGATCCGTTCCGCGGCTACGGGACGGCGCTGTCGGCCGGGTTGCCGAATGCGGTGCGGGTGCTCGATCCGTTCCATGTGGTGCGGCTGGGATTCGCCTGCGTCGACGATGTGCGCCGCCGCGTGCAACACGACACCTGCGGGCATCGCGGCCGCCGCGGCGACCCACTGTACGGAATCCGACGCGTGCTGCGCCGCGGCGCGGACAGCCTCACCGAGCACGCCTGGGCGCGGCTGCTGGCCGGCATCGAGGCCGGCGACCACAACGGGCAAGTCGCCAAAGCATGGGTGGCCGCTCAGGAGTTGCGCGCGATCTACCGCTGCCATGACCACCAGCAGGCCGCCGCTCGTCTGTATGACTGGACCGTCATGTGCATCGACTCCGAGATTGCTGAGATCGCCCGGCTGGCACGCACCATCACCACCTGGCGCGAGAAATTCCTGGCCTACTTCCATGCCGGCCGTCTCAGCAACGGACCCACCGAAGCCGTCAACCTCTTGATAAGAAAATTTTGCGCATCGGTCATGGATTTCGAAACTTTAACAACTACCGGCTCCGCCTACTACTGCACTGCGGAATCACCTGGCACCATCAAACCCCGACACCACTACGAGGCCGGCTACCACGCTTGGCTGCGTAGAGCCCGATTTGGGCTTCTACGCGGTGCGGCAGGCCACCCAGCCCGGGGTGAGGGACGTCAGTTGTTAGTCGGTGGTGGTTGGGGTTGGAAGGGTTGGTACCACCACCACTGGGCGCGTTCGCCGGTGGGTCCGGGGCAGGGTGGCACCGCGGGCGGCGGCTGGGTCGGTGGGCGGGCGAGTGAGCCCGAGTTCAGCGCTCGTCCTTCGCGGTCGGTGACGGTCAGCTCGTGTGCGGGGCCGGTGATGGTGATCAGGCCGCGGTGGTGCAGCCGGTGGTGATGCGGGCAGGCCAGCACCAGGTTGGCCAACTCGGTGGCGCCGCCGTCTTCCCAATGGCGGATGTGATGGGCGTGCAGACCCCGCGTCGCTCCGCACCCGGGCACCACGCAGGTGCGGTCGCGATGCTCGAGCGCGCGGCGCAGCCGCCGGCTGACCACCCTGCTCGCCCGCCCGGCCCCGATCGGTTGCCCGTCACGTTCGAACCACACCTCACAGGTGGCCTCACACGTCAGATAGCGGCGCTCGGCGTCCGACAACACCGGACCCAGATGCAGCGCCGCGACACGGTCTTTGACATCTAGATGCACCACCACCGTGGTGTGCTGGCCGTGCGGGCGGCGCGCCACCTCGACATCCCACCCCGTCTCCACCAGCCGCATGAACGCCTCAACGCTGCTCGGCATGGGCGGAGCCGTCTCTGACGGGTGATCGTCGGGGCCGTGGTCGCGTTTCCACTCGCCGATCAGCGCCTCCAGATGCGACGCCAACGCCGCGTCGAACTTCGCCGCCTCCAGATGCGGCAGTTTGATCCGCCAGTAACTGAACTGTTCGTCGGAGCTCTTGGTGATCGACGCCTGCGGCTCGCGTTGCGGCTGCGGTTCGGGTCGCGGTTCGAGCTTGACCGCGGTGCGCAACTGATTGACCGTCGCCACGCTGGCCAGCTGCGCGTAATGCTCATCAGAGCCCTCGGCTGCGTGTGCGGCGATCACCCCGACCTGATCCAACGACAACCGGCCCTCGGCCAGCCCCTGCACACACCGCGGAAACTGCTCACGCCGGCCCGCCACCGTGGCGATGGTGTGCGCGGTCGCCGAGGACACACCGAGCTTCCAGGCCATCAACGCCGGCACCGACCGCGCCCCGGTCGCCCCCCACAACCCCTCACCATCGATCTCGGCGACGATCTCCACGATGCGCCCATCAATCGCATTACGCTGACCCGCCAACTCCGCCAACTCCTCAAACAACACCTCAAGACGCTGCGCAGGACTCACCGCAACAGCGGCAGACGAAGCGGAAGACGACATGACGACAGCATCGCAGCCACCACCGACAAGTCGGGGCTGCCCGATTCGCTCGCAAACTCAGCGCGCCCCATCGCCCAGCCGAAGGGGAAAAACAACAGGAGTGAGTTTGTTAGGTAAACCCGGCGCGCTGCGCAAGTTGAGCCAGGATGCGTTGGTCTCGCTCGCGTATCAACTCAGGATCCGTTTCCTGAATGAACTCGACGGCGTTGAAGCCCTCACCTTGACGACGATTCTGGGGTGGTTCCAAACCCTCGATGAGAAGGGCTTCCATGGTTGCGATAAGGGTGCTTACCCCGATACCGACTTCGGGGATCGGAGTCAATTCACCGTTGTCTCGCACACCCCGAACGCCGAACCACGAGAAACGGTTCCAACGGCCAGTCAGACGGTCGCGGGTGTGCTCGAAGAGGCGCTGGCCGAGTCGAGGCTCGGACACCCTACCGACGTAGATCGCGCGGCTTCCGTCATAGAGCACATAGACACCGGCCTGCTCGTTGAAGTTAACCGGCTTACTGCCGGCCTGCTGCACACCAAGGAGATGTGTCATTTTTGGCTTCCAGTGCACCGCATCTCTATTCCAAAACATCCCGAAGGCGTTAATGAGGCCCATCTGGCGGGCGTCTTCCTGCGCCTCATCTGATTCTTCTGGCCCCGCCTCGGCTATCGCCCCGGCCTTATCACGCAGCGCGTAAACGCCCCGCCCCACCTTGATAACCGAAGATTTCTTACCCGCCCGAAGGATCGCGGACAGGGTCCCCGACACTGTTGCCGCGGGGGTTGCGCCCACATTGATCCTGTATCGCTTGTCTATGATCGCTTGGGCAATTTCCGCGTAGTGCATTGGAGCGCCGTGTTCACGAAGAACGCGAATTATCGCGTCTCGCCAAGGCATATCTGCCACTCGTCCTCCTTTTGCTGTTGCCCACCGACGCTTCTCAGCTCACGCTGAAGCCTTCATCGCCTTATAGATCATCGGCACGAGTTCACCCATCAGCTTCTGAGAAATCTCGGGGTTGTTCAGGATCTGCGTGGACAGGTCGGTGTGTGACTCCATGGCCCAGATCACCGCGCTGACGAATTCGTCTTGCAGATCCGGGCTTGCGGAAAACTGCGCCAGTGAATTGTTCTGCGCCTGCTGCTGCAGGGTCTCACTTGTTTCCAGCCGATCTTTGATGTGGGTGACGACGTTGCGCACGCTCGAATCTGGGTGCTCACCGGAGAACAGGTCGTTGATCTGTGCGATGACCTCGTCGAGGGCCACCAGTTCCGGATCGCGTGCGGTGCCCGTTCCGGATTCCTTGACCGGCTGCAGTGAAACATCGCCGGTGAGCTTGGTGGTGGAGGTCTGCCATTCGTGGTGGGCAAGGTAGTCGAATTCCACTGTCGAGAGGTCGATTTCGTGCTGCAGCTGCTCGCTTGAGATGACGGGAGCCAAATGGCGTAGATAGATCGACAGCTTCTCCACCGACGGGTCTTCGTAGTCGACGATCTGCGACAGGAAGTCGTACTGGCGAAGGAACGTGCCGACGTCCTTACGGAACATGTGCAGCTGCTCTAAAGCCAGCTGGTCACCGCGGTCGAGGGCAGCTCTTTCTCTGTCGCGGAACCGGTCGCGCGCCGGCTTCACCCACTTGGAAAGAGCGTTGTTGCCTTTGTTGGCAAGGTAATCGGCAACCAGATTGTCGACCTCTGCTTCGGTGTAGATGCCGGCGGCGTCGAGCTTGCTCATGGTCTGGTGGACGATGTTGGGGTCGGTGACGTCGGCGAGGGTGGTGGCGCGGTAGTAGGGCTCGAAGGCTTCGACGATGTCCTCGGCGGTGTTGGCGAAGTCCAAGATGAACGTCTGGTCCTTGCCCGGTGCGGTGCGATTCAGCCTGGACAGGGTTTGCACCGCCGCCACTCCAGACAAACGTTTGTCGACGTACATGGCCACCAGCAGCGGTTGGTCGAAGCCGGTCTGAAACTTGTTGGCCACCAACATCACGTTGTACTCGTCTGCAGCGAACGCCTCACGGAGGTCGCGGCCCTTCAGACCCGGGTTCATGGAGGTCTCCGTGACCTTCTCTAGCCCGGACTCGTCGTCGGTGACTTCTCCGGAGAAGGCTACGAGCGCCGCGACGTCGGTGTAGCCCTTTTCGGCGACGTACTTGTCGAACGCCAGCTTGTAACGCACCGCCGCCTTGCGTGATGACGTCACCACCATGGCTTTCGCGAGCCCCCCCAACCGCCACACCACGTTCTCGCGGAAGTGCTCGACGATGATCTGCACCTTCTGGGCGATGTTCGTCGGATGCAGCTTGACCCAGTTCATCACCGACTTGATCGCCGCGCTCTTGTCGACGAGATCCCCGCTGCCGGTACCGGTGATGTCAACGGTGCCGCCGTCTGCGGTGTCCTTCGTTTCATAGGTCTGCCCGTTGTGTGTGAGCCGGAACGCTGTCTTATACGGGGTGTAGTTCCGTAAGACGTCGAGGATGAACCCTTCCTCGATCGCCTGTTGCATCGAGTAGAGGTGGAAGGGGTGTGGCGTCCCGTCGATGCCTTTGTGCCCGAACAATTCCAGCGTCTTCGCCTTCGGCGTGGCGGTGAACGCGAAGAAGGACAGATTCTTGGCCTCCGCGCGGGCGGCCATCTCGGCGGCGAGCAGATCCTCGGTGTCAATCTCACCGCCGTCTTCCAGTTCCTGAAGTTCGGCGGTGGTCAAGGCGGCCTTGAGGCGCTTGGCCGCTTCCCCGGCCTGAGACGAATGGGCCTCGTCGGCGATGATGGCGAAGTTCTTGCCCTTGAGGTTCGCCCGGGTGTGGATCAGCTCCAGGGCATACGGGAAGGTCTGGATGGTGACGATGATGATCTTCGTGCCGCCGATCAACGCGTCGGCCAGCTCCTGCGATTTGGCCCCACCTAATCCGGCGATGTGGGCGACGACGCCTGGTGTCCGGTCGATTTGGCGGATGGCCTCTTGCAGTTGGGCGTCCAAGACGTTGCGGTCGGTGATCACGACGACGGAATCGAACACCGGCTTGTTTCCGCTGTCATGCAGGACCGACAACCGGTGCGCAAGCCAGGAAATGGAGTTGGTCTTGCCTGAACCCGCCGAATGCTGGATCAGGTACCGGTGTCCCGGGCCTTGCTCGGCGGCCGCCTCCACCAGTCGGGTAACGGCTTCCCACTGGTGGTAGCGCGGGAACAGCAGTGTCTGCGTGCGGATCTTCTTGTTGGTGATCGGGTCGATCTTTTCGTCGACCTGCAGGTGCATGAACCGTCCGACGATGTCCAGCCAGGTGTCACGCTGGAGAATCTGTCGCCACCAATAGGCGGTTGGTGAGCCATGCGGGTTGGGTGGATTTCCGGCGTGCCCGTCATGGCCGCGGTTGAACGGCAGGAAGACAGTGTCCTTACCCGCCAGCTTGGTGGTCATCCAAACCTCGCTGTTGGACACCGCGAAATGCACAAGGGCGCGAGATCCGAACTGCAGCAGCGGTTCTCCCTTGGGTAAGCGGTGGAGCTTGTACTGCAAGATTGCGTCGGCAACGCTCTGCTGGCTCAGATCGGTCTTCAGCTCAGCGGTCGCCACGGGGATGCCGTTGACGAAGAACACCAAGTCGAGGCTCGCCCTCGGGTTCTGCGTCGAGTAGTGCACCTGCCGCATCACGCGCAACCGCACGGCGTCGTAGCGCTTCTTGGTTGTCTCGTTCAGCGAGGTGTTGGGCCGGAATTGGCACATCTGGAATTGGGCGTTGAGGTCCTTGAATCCCCGCCGCAGTACAGTTAGCGTGCCGCCGTTGGCCTTTGGATCGGCGTTGAGCGCTTTGGACAGCGTATTCAGCAGTGCCGCTTGCGCTTTGGCTCGCGTGTCACCGGCGAACTCTGGCTTGAGACGCTTGGCCAACTGGTCAGGCTGGCTATCGGCAAGCCAGCCGAAGACGTCCTCGGGAAACAGAGCAAGCTCGCGGTCATACCCGGCATCAGATGGCGAGTACAGCCAGCCGTGCTCGGCCAGGTACTCGCAGATCTCGGCCTCGAAGGTCACCTCGTGATGCTGCAGCGCCATCACTACGCGGCCTCACGCACGTCGATCTTGCCGGTCACGGCATCTGTGATGAGAGCTGAGCGAAATTCTTGAAGTGTTGCAATCATCTGCTCCGCCTTGCGGGTAAGGGCATCCATGCTGCGGCAGCGTGTGTCGAGGAAGTCGACAATCTGATCTTGTTCTGTGCGCGGCGGCAGGGCGAAGGCGAACCGACCCAACGTCGTGCTGTTGGTTGAGGCCAGGTTAGTCGTCTTCTTGGCTGTCATGAAGAAGTAGTTCCGTGCGACGGATGTGTCCAGGAGGTAGACGAGAAACTTGTTGCTGAGCTGGCTCTTACAGCGAAGGGCGAAGACGTGATTTTGGTGGATACAAGGCGAAATCTCTCCAGTCCACAGGCAACCGCGACCGAGCTTGTCGATATCACCGCCTTCTGTCATCAGCACATCGCCGGTGCGCAGAAGGTATTTGGACAACTCGGCACGGTCGACGTCTACAGTCTTAACTTCATCGAGTTTGATGCCACTAGTCTGGACATTCGCGACTCGGAGGTAAGGAACCGTCACTGCATCGTCCGCACTCACCTTTCTGCCCAAAGTAAGGCCAGTTTGCACAGAAGCCAAGTGCTTCAGCTGAATTCGCTGCTTCCAATGGACGGGAGACTTCGGAACCATCGAGTCACCCGAATCGGATAAATCAACGGCCGGGTCAAGGCCTTTAGTGATGGCGTGAGTGATGGTGGCCGCACGGTCCTCACGCAGGGTAGCTATGAGCTGCTCTTGCTTGGCTATCAGCGCATCGATTCTCCCAACTTCACGGTCGATGAACCGAGCAATGTCCTCTTGTTCACTTGGCGGCGGTAACGGAACTGGTACCTGAGCGAAATGTTCCATTCCAAGAGATTGTCCGTCGCGCAGCTGGTTCGAGGTGCTTCGGAGTTCTTGGATGAACCCTGCTGACTTGAGTAGATAGACGAAATACTTATCAACTAATTCGGCATGAGGAGTCAGGACCGTATATGCGGGGCTGATTTTTCCCGAAATTGGGCTCCATTCAATACCACCTTGGAAACTTCGTAAGCTGATAACAAAGTCGCCAGCCGACACATGCTTGAGCCCAGCTTGACCTTCAATAACTTCAACGACCCTGGCTCCCCGAGACTCTACAAATTCGTCCTGATAGACCACTCCGTCGGATTGAGATGCTGTGAGTTGGCGGTCATCGTCATGGGCCGGCTCTCGGTGGCGTGAGAACAACGTCTTCGGGTTGCGAACCGCCCAATGAGAGGGGATCTCATCCAGCCACTGCACAGCGGAGCCCCTGTACTCGGGATACGGTCGCCACTTCATGCGCCGACCTCAGCGAGCATGGCTTGGATCTCGCTCACCAATACCCGCAAGTCCTTCTGAATCTCCTCCAAGGGCCTTGGCGGGATGTACCGATAAAAGTGGCGCGTGAACGGGATCTCGTAGCCGACTTTGGTCTTGTCGTAGTCGATCCACGCGTCGGGTACATGCGGTAGCACCTCACGGGCGAAGTACTCCTCGATGTCCTCTGTCAACGGGACGTTTTCGGTGTCGCGCAGGGCGGGGTCCGGTTCTGGTTTGCCTCTGGCATCGGTGACGATGTTGGCGGTGGCATCGTGCTCACCGATGGTCGACCAGATCGCCTTGATTACCGGCGCAGGCGGTTTCGTCAGGCCAGCCTTCCGCAGCGCATCTTTGAGTTCGGCGACGAACTCGTCGCGGTCCTTCCACTCCCACGTGATAAGTCCCGTCAAAGCCTTCCTGACCGCGGTCTTCTCACTGTCCTTCAGCTTGCCAACAGTCGTGTGCGCCAACACTTCTTCGACCTTCTCCTCGGTCGGCGCGAACCGAAGCTGCAGAGGCCGTTCGACGGTGATCGTGGAGTAGCCGAACTGCTCACCCTCGAAGACCTTCGAGAGCGCCGGGCGGTCGTCAGTGGCCCCCTCGTCGCAGAAGTCTTCGTACAGCTGGCAGACCTCGTCAATGTCACTCTGTCGCAGCTCTTTACGCTTGGACCCCAACGACTTGCGCATCTTGCTGTACATGTCGACAGCGTTGATCAACTGCACCTTGCCTCTGCGCTTGGCCGGTTTGTTGTTGTCCAGAATCCAGATGTAGGTGGCGATGCCGGTGTTGTAGAACATGTCGGTTGGCAGCGCGATGATCGCGTCGAGCAGGTCGTTCTCGATGATCCACTGCCGGATGTTCGACTCCCCTGACCCAGCCCCGCCAGTGAACAGCGGCGAGCCGTTCAGCACGATCGCCAGCCGGCTGCCACCCTCACCGTTCTTCACCGGCTGCATCTTCGAAATAAGGTGCAGCAGAAACAACATCGACCCGTCGGAAACCCGCGGCAATCCAGGGCCGAACCGACCGGCGAACCCGCGCTGCTCATGTTCGTCGCTCACTTGTTTCTGCTGTGTCTTCCAGTCCACCCCGAAAGGCGGATTGGACAGCAAGAAGTCGAATCGCTTGGTACGGAAGCCGTCATCGGTCAGGGTGTCGCCGAGATAGATGTTCTCGGCCTCTTGGCCCTTGATTATCAGTTCGGACTTGCACATCGCGTACGACCGCGGATTGACGTCCTGCCCGTAGAGCACCGGGCGGGCCTTCGGGTTCATCGCCACCAGGTGGTCATACGCGGTCGAGAGCATGCCGCCCGTGCCTGCGGCGGGGTCGTAGATCGTGCGGACCGTGCCCGGCTTCGTCAGCACGTCGTCCTGAGTGGCGAACAGGATGTCGACCATCAGCGCGATAACCTCGCGAGGGGTGAAGTGATCACCCGCCTGCGTTGCGTTCGATTCGGCGAACTTGCGGATGAGCTCTTCGAAGATGTAGCCCATGTCGTGTCCCGACACCACATTGGGATGCAAGTCGACCGCGGCGAACTCTTTGACGATCAAATAGAGCCGATCCGACTTGGCCAGTTTGGCGATCTGGTCGTACATCCCGAAGCCATCGAAGACGTCGCGCACGTTCGGCGAAAAGTGCTCGATGTAGTCGAGCAGGTTGTCGGCCACCCCCTCCGGATCGCCGATCAAGGACGCGAACGTCCAGCGGGACGTGTTGTAAAACGGCAGCTTGAACTTGGCTTTCATCAACACGTTCGGATCGACCTTGGTAGCCGCGATCTTCTTGTACTCGGCGAGCACCTGCTCCTTAGTCGGCTCCAAGATGCAGTCCAGGCGGCGCAGGATGGTGAACGGCAACACCACATCGCCGTACTGGTTGGGCTGATATGGGCCCCGGAGCAGGTCGGCGATCTTCCAGATCAGATTCGCGTTCGTTTGCGGCATCGCCGTGGCTTCCCCCTCAGTACAACTTCAGACGTGTGGAAATTACCGTGACAGCCTCGACACGACAGGCTGCTCGACGAAAGTCGCTGCCGCTCAACGCTTTCGAGGCGGAGCCGCTACGGCCACCACCGTTCGAGCACCCGCGCGACGCCGTCGTCGGCGTTGGTGGCCGTCACCTCGTTGGCTGCTGCGAGCACGTCGGGATGCGCGTTGCCCATCGCGACGCCATGGCCCGCCCAGGCCAGCATCGGCACGTCGTTGGGCATGTCGCCGAACGCGACCACGTCCTCGGCCGCGATGCCCAGCGGACGCGCCAGCTCCTCGATGCCGGACGCCTTGCTGATGCCAAGCGGCACGATCTCGACGAGCCCGTTGTCGGTGGAGTAGGTGATGTCCCCCTCGACCCCGATGTGCTGCGCCAGCACGGCCGCCATATCCGAACTTCGCGCCCCGGCCTTGCGGATCAACAGCTTCACCGCGGGCGCACTGAGCAGATCGTCCAGCGACACCTCGGTGTTGTCGGGGTTCAGCCACGCGTGCTCGTAGCCCGGTGAGCTGACGAACTGCGGCGTGGCCGCGTCATGCGCACTGCGGCCCACCCGTTCGACCGCTAGCCCCGCGCCCGGGATCACCCGGGTGGCGATCTCCGCCAGCGCAGCCAGCACATCCGTTGACAACGTCCGCGCCGAGACGATCCGGTCCCTGCTCGGGTCGTACAGCACCGCGCCGTTGGCGCACACCGCCATCGGAGCGAACCCAAGAGCGTCCACGACCGGGGCGATCCAGCGCGGCGGCCGGCCCGTCGCGAGCACGAACGTCGCGCCGTCGGACACCGCGGCACGCACCACGTCGCGAGTGCGCGGCGATACCATCTCGTCCTGGTCCAAAAGGGTGCCGTCCACGTCGCTGGCGATCAACGCAGGCGGGTTCATCGGCCCTGGCCCGCCCGCTTCTCCCGCTTCTCCGCCCGCTTCAGCGCGCGTCTCGACCGCTTCTGCGCTCGTTCGGCCCGCTTGCGCGCCCGCTCCGCCAGCTCGGCCTCGTCGAGCAACTTGGCTTCCTCGGGCGTCGGCGCGCTGCCGCCGAGCCGGCGGGGCACCCAGTACGCCCCCGCGGGGGCCGGATAGCCGATCTGCGCGCGCTGCAGCAACTCGGTCATGGCTTCCCGCAGTGCGGCGTCGGTCTGTTCGACGGTGTTGGTCGCGCGCAAGGGCTCGCCAATGATCGCCGTGATCGGCACGCGGTTTCGCAGCAGCTTGCGGGGATGGTCTTTCGTCCACACCCGCTGCGCACCCCACACGATCATCGGGATGATCGGCACCCCCGCCTCGCGCGCCATCCGCGCGGCGCCGGTCTTGAACTCCTTCAGCTCGAAACTGCGGCTGATCGTCGCCTCCGGGTAGACGGCCACCAGTTCGCCGGCGCGCAACATCTGCACCGCCTGCGCGTAGGCGCTGGCGCCGGCATGACGGTCGACCGGAATCATGCGGGTGTGGCGGATCAAGAACGCGACGAGCTTCACGTCGTTCATCTCGGTCTTGATCATGAACCGCAGCCTGCGACCGCGCCGGTACGCGGCGATCGCCGCGGGCATCCAGTCGATGTAGCTGGTGTGGTTGATCGCGATCACCGCGCCGCCGGTCTGCGGGATGTTCTCCAGGCCGTGATAGGTGACGCGGGGACCGATGGCCGCGACCGTGGTCGGGGTGATGAGCTCCAGCAGCCGAAAGACGGGCTCGGCCATGCGGTTACTCCACCTGTCCGGCCGGCCCGGGCTGCTCCTGAGGGCGGTGGTCGGATTCGTGCCCCGCGGCGCGGTGTTCCTTTGCGGCGCGGTTGGCTGCCCGCTGGGCGGCTTCCTCGGCATCCAGCCGGGCCGCCTCCGCCAGCGACGGCGCGCCGCCGTCCAGCCGGTGCGGAACCCAGAATTCGCCAGGCGGATGCGGGCCGTAGTCGTCTTGAACCTGATGCAGTAGGTGCTGCATCCGCGAGTGCAGCAGCTTGGTCAGCTCCGCAGCCGGCAGCGTCGGCGCAATCGGCTCGCCCACCGCAACGCTGATGGGCACCTTCGGCCGCCACATCTTGCGCGGATGGTCCTTGGTCCAGATCCGCTGAGCGCCCCAGACGATGTGCGGAATGATCGGCACGCCGGCCTCGATCGCCATCCGGGCCGCCCCCGACTTGAGTTCTTTGATCTCGAAGCTGCGACTGATCGTGGCTTCGGGGTAGACGCCGACGAGCTCGCCTGCCTTCAGCGCCTCGCAAGCCTTGGCGAACGACTCGGCGCCGCTTTCCCGGTCGACGGGAATATGGCGAAGCGCGCGCATGATTGGCCCGCTGACCTTGTGGTCGAACACTTCCTGCTTGGCCATGAACCGCACCTTGCGGCCCAGCCCCTGGCGGTATGCCGGCAGCCCCGCGAACGTGAAGTCGAAGTAGCTGGTGTGGTTGATCGCGATCACCGCGCCGCCCGTCGCGGGCAGGTTCTCGACGCCGGTGACCTTGAACTTCAGCCCCTGGATCTTCCAGACCAGGCGGGCCGCCTGAATGACGGTGGCGTAAACCGGTTCCACCCCGCCAACCCTAGTGCCCTCGTGCGCCGCACCGGCCGCGATGCCGCCTGCCAGTAAGCTCGAACCGGCACATCGTTGGCCAGTAACGGGCCAGAAAGGGGGTCGTGTGCAGGTCACCAGCATCGGGCACGCCGGTTTCCGGCTGGACACCCGCGCAGGCAGCATCCTGTGCGACCCGTGGCTGAATCCGGCCTACTTCGGCTCCTGGTTCCCGTTTCCCGACAACAGCGGGCTGGACTGGGACGCTCTCGGCGACTGCGACTACCTCTACGTGTCGCACCTGCACCGCGACCACTTCGACCCCAAGAACCTGCGCGAGCACGTCAATAAGGACGCCGTCGTGCTGCTGCCGGATTATCCGGTCGACGACCTGCGCCGTGAACTGGAGAAGCTCGGCTTCCACCGCTTCTTCGAGACGACGAACTCGGTCAAGCACACCGTCAGCGGACCCAAGGGCGAGCTTGACGTGATGATCATCGCGTTGCGAGCGCCCGCCGACGGGCCGATCGGCGACTCGGGTCTGGTGGTCGACGACGGCGAGACGGTCTGTTTCAACATGAACGACGCCCGGCCCGTCGACCTGGATGCCCTGCACGCCGACTTCGGCCACGTCGACGTACACATGCTGCAGTACTCCGGCGCGATCTGGTACCCGATGGTCTACGACATGCCCGCACGAGCCAAGACGGCATTCGGTGTGCAGAAGCGCCAGCGCCAGATGGATCGCTGCCGCCAGTACATCGAACAGGTGGGGGCGACGTGGGTGATCCCGTCGGCGGGCCCGCCGTGCTTCCTGGACCCACAACTTCGCCATCTGAACGACGACCACGGTGACCCCGCGAACATCTTCCCCGACCAGATGGTCTTCTTGAAGGAGATGCACGCGCACGGCCACGACCGCGGGCTGCTGATGATTCCCGGCTCGGTAGCGGATTTCACTGGGCCGCAACTGGATTCGCTTCGCCATCCGTTGCCCGACGACCAGGTGGAGGCCATCTTCACCACCGGTAAGGCTGCCTACATCGAGGACTACGCGCAGCGGATGGCGCCAGTGCTGGCCGCTGAGAAGGCCGGCTGGGCACCGGCAGAGGGCGAACCCCTCCTGGAGCCGCTGCGTGCTCTGTTCGAACCGATCATGAGCCAGAGCGACCAGATCTGCGACGGGATCGGGTATCCGGTGGAGCTGCGCCTCGGACCCGAAACCGTGGTGCTGGACTTCCCGAAAAGGGCTGTGCGCGAACCTGTTCCGGACGAGAAGTTCCGCTACGGGTTCGAGATCGCGCCGGAACTGGTGCGCACGGTGCTGCGAGACGGCGAACCCGACTGGGTGAACACCATCTTCTTGTCGACGCGCTTTAGGGCTTGGCGGGTCGGCGGCTACAACGAGTACCTGTACACGTTCTTCAAATGTCTCAGCGACGAGCGCATCGCCTACGCCGACGGCTGGTTCGCCGAGGCGCATGACGACACCGCATCGATTGTGCTGGACGGCTGGGAGATGCAGCGCCGGTGCCCACACCTGAAGGCCGACCTGTCGAAATTCGGTGTGGTGGAAGGCAATACACTTACCTGCAACCTACATGGGTGGCAATGGGATCTGGAGACCGGTCGCTGCTTGACCGCACGCGGCCACGAGCTGCGCTGCGCACGAGTATGATGATTCCACTGACCTACGACGACGGGCTGGTCCAGCTGGACAGCGAAGCGCTGACTCTGCGCCGCTATCACTTCCCGTCCGGCACGTCGAAAATCATTCCGCTGCAGTCGATTCGTGGCTACCGCGCCAATTCTCTTGGGCTGCTGACCAATCGGCGATTCTGGCTGTGGGGCAGTCCGGATCTGATGCACTGGCTGCCGCTGGACGTCAGCCGGCCACTGAAGTCCACGTTGGTGACGCTCGACGTGCCGGGTATCCGCCCCAAGCCCGCGTTCACACCGAGCGATCCGGACCGCTTCATCCGCGTGCTCGACGAGCTGCTCAACCGCTAGCGCCGTGGCGCCAGACTGGCGGTGGTGCTTCGCCGATCAACTCGGCCCGCACTTCCTCGACGCGCCGGATCAACCCGTGCTGCTGATCGAATCGCGAGCAGTGTTCCAACGGCGCCGGTTTCACCGGCGTAAGGCACATCTGGTGCTGTCGGCGCTGCGGCACCGCGCCGCCGAACTCGGTGATCAAGCGCTCTTCATCCAGGCGCCGACGTATAGACAAGCGCTCGAGCAGGTTTCGGGCCGCGTCACGGTGTGCCAGCCCACCTCTTGGGCTGCCGATCGGTTCGTGCGGGCCCAGCAGTCGGTCGAGGTGCTTGCTGCACGCGGGTTCGCCACGGATCAGCGGGCCTTCAGCGGTGGGCGGACAACCAGCGAGCGCTGCTCTTGGAGAACTTCTATCGCGATGCGCGCCGCCGCTTCGGCCTCTTGGTCGACGGTGGCGATCCCGTCGGCGGGCGATGGAACTTCGACGCCGAAAACCGCGAACCGCCGCCCAAGACAGCCACTTTGGAAGTGCCGGAGCCGTGGTTTCCCGAGGAAGACGACATCGACGAACAGGTGCGCGCGGATCTCGACCGTTGGGAACGCGACGGCTCGGTGACGTTCGTCGGGAACGACGGACCGCGGCAGTTCGCCGTCACCGCCGCAGAGGCGCAGCAGGCATTCCAGGTCTTCCTGCGACATCGTCTGGCGCCCTTCGGCCCCTACGAGGACGCGATGCTGGCCGACGACCCTTGGATGTCACACAGCATGCTCTCGGCCACGATGAACCTGGGCCTGCTCGACCCACTCGAGTGTGCGTACGCGGCCGAAGATGCCTATCGCAGCGGGGCGGCACCACTGGCCAGCGTCGAGGGCTACATCAGGCAGCTGATCGGCTGGCGCGATTACATCTACAACGTCTACTGGTATTTCGGCGAGGAGTACCGCACCCGCAACGCGTTGAACGCGAACAACCCACTGCCGCAGTGGTTTTCCGAGCTCGATGCCGACGCGGTGCAGGCGCGCTGCCTACGCGGCGTGCTGGCCGACGTGCGTGAGCGCGGATGGGTTCATCACATCCCCCGGCTGATGGTGCTGTCCAACTACGCACTGCAGCGCGGCTGGAATCCCGCCGCAGTGGCCGACTGGTTCCACCGCTGCTTCGTCGACGGCTACGAGTGGGTGATGGTGGCCAACGTCATCGGCATGTCACAGCACGCCGACGGCGGGCTGATGGCGACGAAGCCGTACGCCGCGGGCGGGGCGTACATCAACCGGATGAGCGACTACTGCCCGCAGTGCGTATACCGGCCCGATCGGCGCGTCGGCGACGACGCCTGCCCCTTCACCGGTGGCTATTGGTGGTTTCTGCACCGCAACCGCGACCGCCTGTCAGGCAATCGACGGCTGGCCCGCCCGCTCGCCGGAATGGACCGGCTGACAGACCTCGATGAGGTGGTGGCGGAGCAACGCCGGCTCGGCGACCTGCCGCCCTGATCAAGCGGCGACCATCTTCTCGATACGACGCAGCGCGAGCGCACATACGGTCGCATACGCCGCCGCCCACCACGGCACCTCGAAGATGACCCGGCTGCCGTCGTCGAGCGGGTCCACCCGGTGCCGCGTGGCGGATATGCCGGCCACCTTCCACGCCCAGTGCCTACCGTCGTCGAACTCCGTGACGACGAACGGCACCGCGACACCGCCAGGGGCGACGACCCGCCCGGTGGCGCCCAGAGAGATCCGGGTGCCCGGGCTGTCGAGTGCGGCGTCGGAGATCGTCGGCCCCCAGACCGGCCACTTCGTCACGTCGACCAGCACATCCCAGACAACCGGCGCGGGTGCAGCGACCACTCGCTCGACCGACAGCATGGTGGGCGCACATACCCGGCTACCACGGCGCTGAAACGCCGGCGCCATCCGACACCGGCGCGGCGTCGAATAACCGGCAGGCCATCCACGAAGGAGTGATCTGTTGCTGAACCGGTTGACGACGCTGGCGTCCACAACGGTCGAGTCCGTCGGCTCGATTTTCGGTGTGCGCTGGGGAACCGAAGAGCCGCACCACGTGGTGCTGGACCGCCTGGGGGACGTCGAAATTCGCCGCTACGGCCCGCGGATCGCCGCGGAGACCACCGTGCGCGCGAACGAGGACGCGGCCCGCAACATCGGCTTTCGCCGGCTGGCCGGCTTCATCTTCGGCGGCAATCACCGCCGCACGAAGATCGCGATGACGGCTCCGGTGGCGCAGACCCCAGCCGAACCGCAGGAGTCGGTGATCCGCTTCTTCATGCCAGCCAAGTGGACGCTCGATACGCTGCCTGAACCCGACGACGCGAGCGTCCGCCTCGTGGAGGTGCCCGGCGAGACCGTCGCAGTAACGCGGTTCAGTGGAGACCGCAGCCCCGCCGAGATCAACCGGCGCACCCGAACGTTGCTCGCGGCCTTGGAGGCATCCGGCTACCACGTCGACGGGCCGGCGGTCGCATGGTTCTACGACCCGCCGTGGACGCTTCCGTTCCGGCGCCGCAACGAGATCGCGGTGCCCGTCACTGCGGCGTGAGCACCTCGGCGCCGACATAGGGCGCGAGCGCGGCCGGCACGCGGACGCTGCCGTCCGGCTGCTGGTGGTTCTCCAGGATCGCGACCAGCCAGCGGGTGGTGGCCAGGGTCCCGTTGAGCGTCGCTGCGGTCTGCGGCTTGCCGTTGTCGTCGCGGTAGCGGATCTGCAGGCGCCGAGCCTGGAACGTCGTGCAATTCGACGTCGAGGTCAACTCGCGGTACTGCTGCTGCGACGGGATCCATGCCTCGCAGTCGAACTTGCGCGCCGCCGACGCGCCGAGATCGCCTGCCGCGACGTCGATTACGCGGTATGGCACCTCGATGAGCCCCAGCATCTCGCGCTGCCAGCCGAGTAGGCGCTCATGTTCGGCTTCGGCGTCGCCGGGCTCGCAGTAGACGAAGCCCTCGACCTTGTCGAACTGGTGCACGCGGATGATGCCGCGGGTGTCCTTGCCGTAACTTCCGGCCTCCCGCCGAAAGCACGACGACCACCCGGCGTAGCGCAGTGGGCCGTCCGACAGGTCGAGGATCTCCCCTGCGTGATACCCGGCCAGCGGCACCTCCGAGGTGCCGACCAAATACAGGTCGTCGGCGTCGACGCGGTACACCTCGTCAGCGTGCGCGCCCAAAAACCCTGTGCCGCGCATGATTTCGGGCCGCACCAGCACCGGCGGAATCATCAGCGCGAACCCGTTGTCGACGGCCAGCCGCACCGCCAGCTGCAGCAGCCCGAGTTGCAGCAGAGCGCCACGCCCGGTCAGGAAGTAAAACCGCGAGCCAGAAACCTTCGCGCCGCGCTCCATGTCGAACAGGCCCAACGACTCGCCGAGTTCGAGGTGGTCTTTGGGCTCGTCGATGCGGGGCACAGTGCCGACGGTGTCGAGCACCGCGTAGTCGTCTTCTCCGCCGGCGGGCACACCGTCGAGCACCACATTGGAAATCGCCATGTGCGCAGCGGTGAATGCCTCTTCGGCGGCGGCTTGCTGCGCCTCGGCTGCTTTGACGTCGGCCGCCAGCTGCTTGGCGCGATCCAACAGCGCGGGCCGCTCCTCGGGCGAGGCCTTACCCACTTGCTTGCTGACGACCTTCTGCTCGGCACGCAGATTGTCGGCGGCTGAAACGGCCGCGCGCCTCGCCGCATCCGCGTCGAGCAACACGTCGACCAGCCCCGGGTCTTCGCCGCGGGCACGCTGCGAGCGCCGCACCGCATCGGGATCGTCGCGCAGTTGTCTGAGGTCGATCACGGCCGCAACCCTACTTTTCCGCGCCGGACGCCGAGCACAACCCCATAACGTTACAACTGCATCACTTGTCACGCCGAGCGGCGCGCCTGTCACAATGGGTGCGATGTCCGTCGTTCCCGAGCAGCAGCTACCGCCCGACGCGGAGCCCAAGGCCGACGCTGTGGGCGCCGGCGGGCGCGCGGCGTGGTGGCGCAGCCTGCAGGCGACAGCGACGCGGCGCGCGCTGCTGCTGACCGCGCTGGGCGGCTTGCTGATCGGCGGTGTCACCACCGCCCTGCCGGCCGGAGCCGACGGACCCAGCAAGCTCGTCGGCCTGTCCAACGCAGCCCCGAGCGCCGGCAACCGCGCCAGCCAGAAGTTCGACAAGGCCCGTCCGGGCGACTGCCTGAACTGGCCGAACCGTGCGCCGGACCAGGCCACGATCGTCGACTGCAAAGACGACCACCGCTTCGAAGTCGCCTCGTCGGTGGACTTGCGTACATTCCCGGGCAGCGAATACGGCCCGAACGCCGCGGCGCCGTCGGTGGCCCGAATCCAGCAGATCAGCCAGGAGCAGTGTCAGGCTGCCGTCAAGCGGTATCTCGGCACCAAATACGACCCGAACAGCAAGTTCACCATCGGCATGCTGTGGTCCGGAGAGAAGGCGTGGACGCAGGCCGGTGACCGCCAGATGCTGTGCGGCCTGCAGTTGCCGGGCGGCAGCAGCGAAGAGCAACAGGTGTTCAAGGGCCGGGTCGCCGACCAGGACCAGTCGAAGGTGTGGCGAGCCGGCACCTGCCTGGGCATCGACACCGCGACCAACCAGCCCACCGACGTCCCTGTCGACTGCGCCGGCCCGCACGCGATGGAAGTGACCGGCTCGGTGAACGTGGCGGAGAAGTTCCCGGGTGCGCTGCCGTCGGAGCCTGACCAGGACGGCTACATCAAAGACGCGTGCACGCGGATGACCGACGAGTACCTGGCGCCGGTGGAGCTGCGCGCCACCACACTGACGCTGGTCTACAGCACGATCTCGCTGCCGAGTTGGGCCGCAGGCAGTCACCAGGTGTCGTGCAGCATCGGGGCGACGCTGGGCAACGGCGGCTGGGCAACGCTGGTGGGCAGCGCGAAGGGGCCGCTGCTGATCAACGGCCAGCCGCCCGTGCCGCCGCCGGACATCCCCGCGGAGCGGCTGAACCTGCCGCCGATCCAGGTGCCGATGCCCACCACCACCATCGACACCTCCGGCTCGCAGACGCAGCGGCCGCAGCAGCAGGCGCCGGCCAACAACACCGCCCCGACGATCGGCAATCAGCACCTGCCCAATGCGCCGGGTCCGCAGACGCCGATCAACGACACCAACCCCGCACCCGCCGCGCCGGCCGCCCCACCCGGCGGCGCGCAGCAGGGGCCAGCCGGCCCGCCTGAAGCTCCGGCACCCAACGTCCCCGCCGAGCCCGCCCCACCCCCGGCGCCCGAGCCGGCGCCCGCCGAACCGCCGCCACCGCCCGGGGCGTAGCGGTATGGCCGTGCGGATGAGCCCGCAACGGTTCGACGAGCTAGTGTCCGACGCGCTCGACCTGATCCCGCCCGATCTGGCGGCGGCGATCGACAACGTCGTCGTCCTGGTGGAAGGCCGCCATCCCGACGAGCCCGACCTGCTCGGCCTCTACGAGGGCATCGCGCTCACCGAGCGCGACACCACCTACGCCGGCGCGCTGCCCGACACGATCACGATCTACCGCGACGCGCTGCTGGACGTCTGCGACACCGAGGACGACGTTCTCGACGAGGTCGCGATCACCGTGATCCACGAAATCGCTCACCACTTCGGGATCGACGACGAGCGGCTGCACGAACTGGGTTGGGCCTGACGGCGTCCGCGCGGCAACCGGTTCTTGTCGGCGGGCGGTGATAGGAACAGAACATGACTCCGCGCTCTGATCTTCACGCAAGCGGTCCCCCGCAGTGCCGCTACTGCCGTGACGAGTTTGAGCACTGCCACGGCACGGTCATCATCCACGTGCAGCGTCGCGCCGAATGCACCGACGACGGCTGCACCAGCCCGGAGAGCATCACTCACTCGCTGCGGATCGACTGCGACGCGGTGGGCTGCAGCTGTGCGCAGTCCGTCGCTGTTGCGGTCTGAGACCGGTCAGCCCATCGGGTCGGCGGACTCCAGCTGCTCCGGGCGCGGCATGCCGCGTGGATCGGGCAGAAACGGTGGGCTGTGCTGACCCCAGTGCACGCAGCTCCACCGCCCGTCGGTGATCGGGGCCAGCACCACCGACTCCGCGTTGCCGATGTGGTGCTCGACCACGAATGAGCCGTCCACGCCGGCCAGCGTCGCGGCGGCCAGCCGGATCGCCGCGCCGTGGCTGACCACCACGATGTCGTCGGTCCAGTCGTCGTTGTCGAGGTAGCGCAGGCGCAGGTCGGTCAGGACGGGAAGGAAGCGGTCGAGCACCTGGGCGCCGGTCTCGCCGCCGGGCAGTGCGGCGTCGAGGTCGCCGAGGTGCCAGCGCTCGTAGATCCGGTTGAACGTCTCGACCGCCTCGTCGTCGTTGCGCATCTCCAGCTCGCCCACCTGCACCTCGTGGATGCCCTCCACCTGCCGCGGACGCGTCGACCACACGTCGCCGAGCACCGCCGCGGTTTGCGCCGCCCGTAGCGCCACCGAGTGCACCAGCAGGCCGGCGCGGCGATCGAAGCCACGCGCGAAGTCGCGGGCCTGCGCGATGCCGGCGGGCGTCAACTCGGCACCCGGCGGCCGGGTGTCCAGGCATCGATTGACATTGCTCTGGGACTGCCCGTGCCGCAGCAACACCAACCGACCGCTCATCGGCCCACCCGTCCGCTGCGTAGCGCCTCGAGCCAGAGATCGGCCTCGTCCAACTCAGGCGGCACCGCTTCCGTGACGGAGCCGGTAGGCCACGAACCCAGGTATCGCACATCTGCACAACGTCGGTGCAGCGCCTTGAGTGCCTCGGCGACGGCGACGTCGTCGATGTGGCCGACGCATTCGAGGAAGAACACGTAGGTGCCGAGTTGCGTTCTGGTAGGCCGGGATTCGACCCGGGTGAGGTCGATATCGCGGATGCCGAACTCGGTCAGCGCAGCGACCAGCGCGCCGGGTTTGTTCTCCAGCCGCAGCACTACCGAGCTGCGGTCGGCGCCGGTGCGCGGAGGTGGCGGCGCGGGGTGGCCGGCCAGCACGAACCGCGTGGCGGCATTCGGCTCGTCGACCACGCCGGCCGCCAGCTCGGTGAGCCCGTAGCGCCGGGTGGCCAGCGGCGTGGTCACGGCGGCGTCGGCCTTGCCGTCGGCGACGTCGATAGCCGCCGACGCGTTCGAGTTCGCGGGCACCACCTCGGCGTCGGGCAGGTTCTGGGTCAGCCAGTCGCGCACCTGCGCCGCAGCGACCGGGAAGGCGGCGACGGTGCGAATGTCCGAGGCGGCGCTCGGCTGGCGCACCGCGATGCTGAATGCCACGTCGAGCGTCAGTTCGGCGAACAGCTGCAGCGGCGTGCCGTTGGCCAGGCTGTCGAGGATCGGCACGATCGACCCGTCGATCGAATTCTCGATCGGCACGCACGCGTAGTCGGCGGCCCCGTCGCGCACCTGCTGCAGCGCCGCGACAGCCCCGTCGGCGGCCACGGGCGAGACAGGCCCCGGCTGCGGAACCATTCCTCGATCCGCCATCTTCACCAGCGCCGCCTCGGTGAACGTCCCCTCCGGGCCGAGGTACGCGATTCTGGTCACCCCTCAAACCCTATCGGTCGGACCGACGACGAAGGCCTTGCGCGACAGCAGCACACATTATTAAGTTAGGCTCACCTTACTTCGACTGGAGGAGATGTCCATGCCTCAGCCGGCACCGTCCACCGCCGAAAGTGTCCGCAGCATCTGTGTGCGTGCGCCCGAGGCGATGCTGGCAGTCGACGGCTTCGCTCCGGTGCAAACCCCCGTCCACCACCTGCTCGACGACGGCGCAGTCGCGGTCACGGTGGCGGCCGATGCGCAGATCGCCGCGGCGATCGGCGAGTCCGACGGTGTCGAGGCGATGCTGGAGCTCACCGACCACGCGCCTCTGCCGCTGCGCAGGCCAGTGCGTTCCCTGGTGTGGATGCGCGGCCGGCTGCGGCGAGTGCCTGCGCCGCTGACCTCCGCGCTGCTTGACGCGATCGCTGCCGACGATCCCAATCCCGCTCTGCTGCAAGTGAATGCGGGCGATCAGCCGACCGCGCTGATGTGGCTGCGGACGGAGTCGGTGGTGATCGCGGATGCGACCGGCGCGGAGTCGGTACCGCTCGAAGACCTGCTGGCGGCGCAGCCCGACCCGTTCTGCGCGATGGAGTCGCGCTGGCTGCAGCACATCGACTGCGACCACCGTGACGTCGTCGACCTGTTGGCGTCGCGGTTGCCGGGCACGCTGCGCCGCGGCCGTGTCCGCCCGCTGGGTTTGGACCGCTACGGGGTGCGGCTGCGGGTCGAGAAGGACGACAGCGACCACGACGTGCGTTTGCCGTTCACGGCGCCGGTCGACGACCTCACCGGCCTGGGCCGCGCGATCCGCGTGCTCATGGGTTGCCCGTTCCTCAACGGGTTGCGCGCGCGTCGCGCCTAGCAGCTCACCCGGTCAGGCCGCGCACGGCACGCTCTACCGTGTCAGCATGACCGAGCCCGCGGGCTTGTCCGAGCGAGCGTCCGACACGGCGCTGCCGCCGCGCACCTTGCGGCTCGAGGTCGCCATCGTGTTGGCCGTGACGTTCGGGTTGTCCGCCGTCACCGCGGTGCTGCAGCTCGTCGACTCGGTGTTGCGCATCCTCAGCACGCAGAAGATTCCGCTGCTGCCCCGTCGTTCTTACTTCGACCTGATCGACCTGGGGCTGAACCTCGCCTCGATCGCCCAGCTGCTGGCATGGGGTGCATTGGGGCTGTACCTGCTGTGGCGCAATGGAATCGGCCCGCGTGATGTCGGCTTGGGCCGACCCAGATGGCGTGCCGACGCACTCGGCGGGGTGGCCTTGGCCGCGCTGATCGGTATTCCGGGGCTGGGTCTGTACGTGTTGTCGCGGATCGTCGGGCTGAGCGCATCGGTGGTGCCGACGACGCTCACCGACAGCTGGTGGCGGATACCGGTGCTGGTGCTGGCCGCCTTCGCCAACGGCTGGGCCGAGGAGGTGATCGTCGTCGGGTATCTGATGACGCGGTTGCGCCAGCTCGGCGTCGGCAGCACACGGACACTGCTGTACTCCAGCGTGCTGCGCGGCGCGTATCACCTGTACCAGGGCTTCGGCGCCGGCTTGGGCAACCTGGCGATGGGCGTGGTGTTCGGGGCGGTGTGGCGGCGCACCGGCCGACTGTGGCCGCTGGTCGTCGCCCACGGGCTGATCGACACCGTCGCGTTCGTCGGATACGCGCTGCTTGTCGATCACCTCGGTTGGTTGCCGTGACGCCGTAGATTTATCCGGTGACGCACGACCGGCCGGGCCACGGCGGCGGGCCGCCAATGAGACCCGGCGGCGGGCCGCCAAGAGGGCACAGCGGCGGGCCGCCAATGAGACCCGGCGGCGGGCCGATTCGGCGCCCCACGCCGCCGCGCCGCGAGCCGTCGCAAGTGATCCGTCGCGACCCGGCATACCGCCCGGCTCCCCCGCCGCGCCCACAGCCACCACCGCCACCGCGCCCGCCGCAGCGCCCCCCGCCTGCGCCTGCGCGGCAGCAGCGCCCGGTCAAGCCTCCGGAACCGGCCAAGCGTCGTCGCAAACGGCACTGGGGTCGCTGGCTGGTGCTGCTCGTGGTCGCGCTGCTGGTTGCGTTCATCGGGATCGGAGTCTGGGTGGACACTTCGCTGCACCGCGCAGCAGTCCTCGCCGGCTACCCCGGCCGGCCCGCATCCGGCCACGGCACCACGTGGCTGCTCGTGGGCTCAGACAGCCGCAGCGACCTCACCCCCGAGCAGCAGAGCGCGCTGGCCACCGGTGGCGACATCGGCAACGGGCGAACAGACACGATCATGCTGGTCCACATCCCGTCGCTGTTGTCCAGCGTGGCGCCGACGCTGGTCTCGGTCCCCCGCGACTCCCTGGTGACGATTCCGGGCAACGGCGACGGCAAGATCAATGCCGCGTTCGCGCTGGGCGGCCCGCAGCTGCTGGTGCGCACCGTCGAGCAGGCCACCGGGCTCCGGATCGACCACTACGCACAGATCGGTTTCGCAGGATTCGCGGATGTGGTCGACGCGGTCGGCGGCGTCACGATGTGCCCCACCGAGCCCGTCGCCGATCCGTTGGCGGGCATCGATCTGCCGCCCGGCTGTCAAAAACTCGACGGCCGCAACGCGCTTGGTTACGTGCGCACGCGCGCCACCCCACGCGCCGATCTCGACCGGATGGTCAACCAGCGTGAATTCTTGTCGGCGCTGCTGCACCGCGTGGCCAGTCCGGCGGTGTGGCTGAATCCCTTGCGGTGGCTGCCGGTGAAGAGCTCGGTCACCAACGCGCTGACCGTCGATTCCGGCGCGCACGTGTGGGACCTCGCGCGGCTGGCTTGGGCGCTGCGCGGCTCCCCGCTGACCACCACCGTGCCGATCGCGGGCTCGGAAGACACCGACCTCGGCGACGTCGTCGAGTGGGACAGCGACGCCGCGTCGCGGCTGTTTTCCGCCTTGTCCGACGACGCGGCGGTGCCTAACGACGTGTTGCAGTCCCAGCCGACGGGCTGAACCCACCGTGCCATGACGCGCGAGTCTCAGGCCGAAGTCGAGCCACCTACTTCGTGGCCGGCGGCGAGCCGAGAGGTGACGGATCGCGCCCACCACACGGCATGTGATCACCCTTTGTTGGTGCTCTCGTCGAGACGCCCCCGCTCGAGCCAGCGCTTGGTTTGCGCAGGATAATTCGTCGCAATCCAGTCGACGCCCAGTCTGCGGCAGTGATCGACGTCTTCGTAGCGGTCAACCGTCCAGCAGTAGGTGGCCCGGCCCCGCGCCGCCGCGCGGTCGACCAGCTCGGGATCCTTCCGCAAGGTACTGATGTGCGGGCCGACTGCCGTGGCACCGACAGTCGTGGCGGAAATGCCCCGCAGCATGCGCGACGCTTCACCCAGCAGCACCGTGGGCAGCAGCGGTGCGGCCCGGCGGATCCGCCACACCGCGGCGGGCGAGAACGACATCACCACCGCCCGCGACAGATCCGCTGACGCGGGGGACGCAATACCGAAGCGCCGCAGCACCTCGAGAAGCGTCTTCTCCACCAGCGCCCCGTAGCGGACAGGATGCTTGGTTTCGATGAAGATCTTCACCGGACGGCGCCAGTCCAAGACGAGCGCGATGAGGTCGTCGAGCAGAAGAACGCCGGTGTCCTCATGCAACTCGCCGTTGGGATGCCACGAGCAGAAGTCGAGCTGACCGACCTCGTGCAAGGTCATCTCACTGATTCGCCCCGTGCCGTCGGACGTCCGGTCGACGCGGCGGTCGTGCAGGCAGATCAGTCGTCCGTCGCGGGTCAGACGCACGTCGCATTCGACCCCGTCGGCCCCTTGAGCCAGTGCGACGTCGTAGGCCGCCAAGGTGTTCTCGGCGCGATCGGCAGAGGCTCCGCGATGCGCAACCACGAACGGATGCCCGCCAGACGTCATAGACGTCTATGCTGCCGGTTCTTCACCATCGGGCTCAACTTCGCCACCCGATTCGGGTTCGGATTTCTTGCCCTCGGCGACCACCAGCCAGCGATGTGAGGGCCGTTCGACGGGTGTGCGCTCGAACGCGAACACCAGCCGCGCCGCCGCTATCGTGGCGGCCATCGCGAGCAGGTAGGCGACGATGAAGCTCACCGTGTTGTCGGCGATGCCCTGGGTGTCGTCGGGGAAGCTGGTGGCCGTGGCGAAGATCGACACCAGGGTGCTGAGCACGAACAGCGCCCACCACGACCAGATCAGCTTGCCCACGCGTCGATAGCGGTCTTCGGCCACCGCCAGTTCCATCACGTACGTCAACCCCCACGCCAGATTCACCAGGGGCACAAGGCATCCCACCCACAGCGCACGCACCGATCGCGGGTCGGGCAGGTGATGATGCGCGAAGGCAGCGGCCCGCCGGCCGACCAGCCACGCCGTCAACACCAAAGCGGTGCCGACCATCGAGAACAACGCCGCGACACTGGCCACTACCGCCGCCCAGGTCCCGATCCCGGCGACGACGACGTTGAGCAGCATGTCGCGATTCAGGACCAGCAGGACGTAGCGCACGATGTGCAGCAGCGCGGCCACGCCGTACACGCCGATCGTCGTGTAGAGCATCGCCCGCAGGGCCCGTTCTGAGGGTCCGCGGCGCGGTGGCGTGGCTGAAGCGGGTGGCAGCTGAGTGGCCGGATCGACCAACCCCCACTGGGGGATATAGGCATAGCGGGGAGTCGGCCCGAGAGGACGGCGGCGACGGCGCGGTGGAGGCCCCGAGCCAGGCCGCAGCGCGATCCAGCGATAGCCAGGCGGCAGGCGCGGCGAGCGCCCGCTTGTGGGTGAAGCGCCCGGCTGCGACGAGCTCGCGCCGGCAGCGGATGAGTGTGTCCACTCGTGCGAGGCGTCCGGGGGCAGCAGTGCGCCGTTGCAGCGCGGGCACCACTGCCGCTGGCGGTCGCGCACGTTCCACCGCGTGCCGCAGCGCGAACACACCTGGATCACGCCGACCAGCGTAAGCCAGGATCAGCGCCTCACTAAGGCGCCGGCGCTGCCAGCTATCGCCCGGCGGGACGAGGTTATCCACAATTTCCACAGCTTTATCCACATCCGGTGAAGCGTGGGGTGCGGCGTTGAGCGCGCATTCTGCGCTGGGAATCGGTGGCAACTGTGGATAACCTGGGAGCCGGGGCCGCGAGTGATCAACAGCGGCATGCGGGTCTCAGCGAAATGCCTTGCTGAGCTAGCTATTTCGTCCGTCGGCTGGCGCGAGCCGGTCATCGGGGGGCTACCCGCCTGCCGCACAGTTCAATCCGATCAGCGAGATTTTTCTTGCGGCGCGAGAGCGGATAAGATCGCGCTCACAGCGAGGCGATGTGACACACCTCACTGCGGGTGAGGTTCGAACGTGCTGGTAGGGGGTTTGGAAATGGCAGCGCATCCCATTGGGCCCAATTCGGCGGTGCCACCGTCGGAATGGAACTCCCCGTCGGCTCCATATACGCGCGCACAGATGACGTCTGCCCTGCGCGCGGCGCTGATCGCGCTGGTATTGCTAGCCGTGCTCGCGATCATCGTCTTGTTCTGACTCGTCCTGACAGGCGCCGCTGTGCGGCCGATGCCTGCGACGCAGGTGTCCTTGCGGTGCGCGCGGCAATGGAGCAGGGTTGTGGTCGAAGCACACAACTGAAGACAAGAAAGGAATCTCGTGGCTGAGTACACCTTGCCCGACCTGCCCTACGACTACGGAGCCCTCGAGCCGCACATCTCCGGCCAGATCAACGAGCTGCACCACAGCAAACACCACGCAACGTATGTGAAGGGTGCCAACACCGCGCTCGAGCAGCTGGCCGAAGCGCGGGAAAAGGGTGACCACGCCTCGATCTTCTTGCACGAGAAGAACCTTGCGTTCCACCTCGGCGGCCACGTGAACCACTCGATCTGGTGGAAGAACCTGTCTCCGGACGGTGGCGACAAGCCCACCGGCGACTTGGCCTCCGCGCTCGACGACGCGTTCGGCTCGTTCGACAAGTTCCAGGCGCAGTTCACCGCGGCGGCCAACGGTCTGCAGGGCTCTGGCTGGGCGGTGCTGGGCTACGACAGCCTCGGCGACAAGCTGCTCACCTTCCAGCTCTACGACCAGCAGGCCAACGTGCCGCTCGGCATCATTCCGCTGCTGCAGGTCGACATGTGGGAGCACGCCTACTACTTGCAGTACAAGAACGTCAAAGCCGATTACGTCAAGGCGTTCTGGAACGTGGTGAACTGGGCCGACGTGCAGGATCGGTTCGCCGCCGCGACGAGCAAGACCAAGGGCCTGATCTTCGGCTAGACCCGCCACCTTTCCGGCGTGACGCCAGAGTCCTCGAGGCTCTGGCGTCACGCCGGTTTTGCGTTGGCACTCGTGTCGTATTGCGTGCCAACAGCAATTTCGTCATCCTGACCTGACCGACCCAGTGACGTGTCGTATCTGGTTCGAGATGTCCGAAGGCGGAGGCGGGACATGAGTACGGGATCCGGCCGGGCCATCGAAGTGGCCCCCTTCCATTCGCGCGGCACACTCAAAGGCTTTGTGGTGTCCGGCCGGTGGCCGGACTCCACGAAGGAGTGGGCTCAATTGCTGATCGTGGCCGTGCGGGTGGCGTCGCTTCCCGGATTGCTCTCCACCACAACGATTTTCGGTGTCCGCGAGGAGCTGCCCGACGAACCGGAGCCCGGCACCGTCGGGCTGGTGCTGGCCGAGGGGCCGGTAGTCGGTGAATTCGCGTTGGAGCCAGGCCATTTCGCCGAGCACACGCCGCCGGCGCTGATCATGCTGCATCCGCCGTCGGAAACCGTTCCGTCGCTGCCGGAATGCAGCGGTGCCGCGTCGGGATGCGTGTTGCTGCCCGGACTGCCGCACTTGGGCCTGGAGCACCGCGCAGCGTGGGTAGAGGCGGAGGCCGACGGCACGGTCACTTCCATGGTGAGCCGCGTGGGCGTCGACCCGATCAGCCATCCCGACACCGCGATTCTCGCCATGCTGCTTGCGGCATAAGGGTATTCGAAGCACTCGATACGGGCAGCCGAAATCCCGCTGGGGCGTGGCGGATTCGGATCCGGCTGGCTATCGTCGGAGAACGTAAGCGAAGGGGAGTAGCCCCAAATCGTCGTGTCGACACACTGGCGCAACCACGCCCGGCCGGCGAACCGAGCAACCACAGCGCGGTGGGCGAGACCTTCGACCGGATGCCCGACAGCCGCGTGCGCGCGGCCCGGGCAGCGCGTCGAAAGGTCTACAGATGCTCACCGCGACACTCATCAGCTTGGGCGTGGTGTTCGTGGCCGAGCTCGGCGACAAGTCGCAGTTGATCGCGATGACGTATGCGCTGCGGCACCGCTGGTGGGTGGTGCTGTCGGGCGTGGCGGTGGCCGCGTTCCTTGTGCACGGACTGTCGGTCACGATCGGACACTTCCTCGGCCTGACCCTTCCCGAACGGCCGATCGCATTCGCCGCGGCCCTCGCGTTCGTCTGTTTTGCGGCGTGGACCTGGCGTCAGCGCAGCGACGACGATTCCCCGCCACCGGCGCCGGAACACCGGTTTGTGTTGCTGGCCGTGGTGTCGTCGTACGTGCTGGCCGAACTCGGCGACAAGACGATGCTGGCCACTGTCGCGCTTGCGAGCGAACACAACTGGGCCGGCGTGTGGCTCGGCGCCACGCTGGCGATGGTCCTGGCCGACGGACTGGCCATCGGCGTCGGCGCGCTGTTGCACCGGCGGCTGCCGGAGCGTCTGCTGCACGCCGCGGCCAGTGTGCTGTTCCTGCTGTTCGGTCTGTGGCTGCTGTTCGACGCGGCGCTGGGCTGGCGGTGGGTCGCTCTCGTCGTCACGTCCGTCGTCGCAGTGTTGGCGGTGGCGGGCGCCGTCGCTTTCGCGTTGCGCGCCAAGGCGACCCGGCGAGCGGCTGAGTGACGGTTCGCCAGCCCACCACTTCTGTGACCGATGTGGCTGCTGTTCTCTGGCGCCGCAGCAAATGACTGTCAGCCAGCGAGTCGGAGCTTGCCAGCTGCTTGCGTTCACAAGCTTCTCGCCACCTTTGATGACGCGCGTTATAGTATGCCGCAACGGTGGGTTCGCCGAGGAATGTCGCTCGTCAGAGCGGTCGGTCCGGGTCCCGCGCGCGCGCGGCAGAGTAGCTGTCGACCGCTCCGACCTGCTGTTTTCTACACCAGCGCAAATATTAATTTAGTTTGCACTGTTCTCTGAGCACATCTGTGGGTACGATGAGCAGCAAAATAAACGCGGTCACCAGACACTGCCACCTCCGGAGGGAAATTCATGAGCAAGACGTTCGCGGCGCGACTGAATCGTCTGTTCGAGACGGTCTATCCGCCGGGCCGGGGCCCCCACACCTCGGCGGAGGTGATCGCGGCGCTCAAGGCCGAAGGCATCACCATGTCCGCGCCTTATCTGTCCCAGCTGCGTTCCGGCAATCGCACCAACCCGTCGGCGGCCACCATGGCAGCGCTCGCCAACTTCTTCCGGATCAGGCCCGAGTACTTCACCGACGACGAGTACTTCGAGAAGTTGGACCAGGAGCTCACCTGGCTGGCCGAGATGCGTGACGAGGGTGTGCGGCGGATCGCGGCCCGCACCGTCGGACTCTCGACGGAGGCCAAGGAAGACCTCGTCGCCCACGCCGAGGAGCTGCGGCGCAAGGAGCAGCTGGAGAGCTAGGCGGATCGGGCGTCGGTGCGGCGCCCCGCCGAGTTCGATGTGTCCGCCTCCGAAGGGGCACGCTGACCGCTGACGACGAGATCGCGGTATTGGCGCGCGATCTCCAAGATCCATTCCCGATCGGAGTAGCCCTCCGGTTGACGCAGCCAAGCCAGGCCGGGAAAGTTCGACGCCTTGTCGCCGTCCAGGCTGGCGAAGACCCACTTGGCGATAGCCCCGGCCTGCTCCTGCGGGCTGACAGCCGGCGGGTTGCGATCGACCGCCGAGAGCCGGCCCGCGCGAGCCGCCTGATGCGCCTCCGTAGCCTCCAAGAACAGCCCGTCGGAGATCAACGACATCTGTTCGGCTACCTGGAATGCCAACGGCCCGCGCGGCCGCACACCCACGCCGACGTCGGGCTGCCGTTCGCACAACTCCTGCAACAGCGGCGCGATGATCCGCATCTCCCGACGGGCGCCGAACCAGTCCTCGACGCTGGGCAGTAGCGAGCCGGTGGCGACGATCAACATCGCGCACGCCAGCAGGGTGATCGCCGAGCCGACGCTGACGAATTCCGTGGAGCCCACCGCCCGCATCAGGAAGAACCCGGTGGTCAACACCAATAGACCGATGCCGACGCTGAAGACGAACAGCGCGCGGCCGCGACGGGTGGTGTTGGAGTAACGCATGCCCGCCCACAGCACCACGGTCAGCGCCAGCATGATGTAGAGCAGCGGCAACAGCCAGGGCAGCGAGGTGTGCTGGTTGAGGTTTCGCCGCAGATACTCCTGCGGCGCCATCTCGGGCTGCCGCCCGTCGGCGAAGAAGAACACCACCGACACGGTCGCGATCACCGCCGCGATCCCGTAGTTGGCCCACGCCAGTCGGCGGGTGACCACGGGGTTCATCGCGGACGCCGCCGACGTGATCATCACGCAGCTAGCCGCAGCGCACAGCGTCAGCGCGATCTGCGACAGCGCTACCGAGATGTTGGGCCAGCGCAGCACGGTGTCGACGAGCAGCGTGAGCGGCTGCCAGTTGAGTGCAGCGACGAAGCCCAGGCTGCCGAGCGCGAGCATCATGGCGGCGCTCACCACCGACTGTTTGTTCACCAGGGCCCAGCCGACCCGCAGTCCAGTGGCCACGCCGAGCAGTCCGGCGATGACCCAGAGGATCACCCGAAGGCCTCGCCGAGGCGGACCTGCACGATCGAGGCACGATCCGAACGCAACCGGCCGAGCCGATAGCCGAGAAGCGCGGCGAAGTCTTCCGCCTCCTGTTCGGCGTCTTCTCCGGCGGGCCCCATGCAGCCGGTCCGCTGGTTGAGCATGTAGCGGATCAGGTCATCGCTGACCAGCGCCGTGCCTTCCCGGGCCGCGTCCACCACGGAGATTCCTTCGTGCCCGAGCACCAGGTGGCCCAGCTCGTGGGCCAGCGTTCGGTCCCACGCCGGAAGGCCCTGCTGGATCAGGAAGACATCGTGGTCGGCGTATTGGCGCCACTGGCCGCACACCCCGGGTGGCAGCTCCTCCATCTGGATTTCGATCGGCCTGTTACGGCTTTCCGCAACCGCTTGGACCAGCCGCGTCATCGACACTTCGCCTTGCCGCGGCGCCAGATTCAGCACACTGGAGACCGCGCGGGCGACCCGTCGGCTGGCAGACATGCCGCCCCCTTTCGCTCATCGGTGCCCTGCCGTAGACGCTTGCCAGATCAGCGCAGGAAACGGGAAATGCCCTCCGCTCGAATTAGGTGCCCGGCCCTGGCCTGCCGGTATCCGATGAAGCCGCCGCCCACGGTGAACAGCAGTATCGCGGCGGCGCCAGGCACCGCGATGGCGGTGATCTGCGCCAGTCCCGCGTTGCGCAGGTAATCGCTGTAGCCGGCCCGATAGGCGACGTTCTGGTCGAGTTCATTCGCTGCCGGGTTCGGCGGCGGGCTGGGCAGTGGTTTGTCGACGGAAAGCGGCCCGGATACCGGCTGCGTCACCGGCGACCGCGGCATGTCCATGCCCATCGGGGCCAGCTCGGCCGGCGGCGCACCCGCACCTAGCAACGGCTGCACGGCAGGTCCGGCCAGACTCGCCCTCGAGGTGGGCGGTAGCTGGTTCTGTGCACCCAGCGGCGACGTCGGCACCACGATGTCCGACAGCAGCGCGGTCACCCCGTCGGCGATGAACGACGGCAGCACGAAGTTCATCGTCGGCGTGATCAGCAGTCCGGCCAGCGGCACCTTCTGCGCGATCACAGTCAGAATCGCCACCAGCGGCGTGGGCAGCAGCTGCTTCACGATCGGCGCGTTGAGGTCCAGCTCAGGCAGCATCCGGCCCAGCGGATTCTTGATCGTGGTCTGCTGGCCGGCCGGCACCCCGCTGGGCACCAGCGAAATCGTCCCGTAGGGATTGCCCGTGGACGGGGCATTGGCCGCTTGTGTTCGCGCCGCCGTCGACGTCTCGGGGGTGCCGTTCTGCGCGGCTTCCGGCTCGTTCGAGGGAGCGGCAGGTTGGCGTCCGCTCGGCTGCTGCGCCGGGGTGTTCGCCGACGGCAGCTGCACGGCGCCCCATCCGGGGATCGTGAAAGCCGACACCGGGCCGGCCTGCGTGGCGTCGGTTCCGGTGGCGGTTTCGGGCGCGGTAGTCGGCCCGATGCGGGTGGGCAGCAGCATCATCGGTGGTGAGATGGGGCCCGTCCGGGCCGCGCTGTCGGCCATCTGCTGACCCAGCCACCGCAGTCCCGGAAAACGGGGCAACTTCGCCGGGTCCGTCTTGGTCCCGGTATCGGCGGGCTGCGATGCGCCCGGGTCGGTGGGGCTCACGCCGCCGGTTCCGTCATTTCCAGGTTCGTCGGCGAAAGCCAATGCGCCGGAACCACTCATCAACATGCCGCCCGCGACGACGCAGGCGGCGGCGGTGTACCGGATCAGCGACCGCTCGACCATGTCCTCACTCCAACCCCCAGACGCCAGCGCCCTAAGGCGCATCGGAGTAAGTGCATTGTCTCACATTCGTACCACCGGAAATATCCCAACGGGAAAATTCCGAAACCCACGGCCGGCCCCCGACCGGCACCGGAAAAAGTGCCCCTCCGACAGCGGGCGATAGTGTTGGTCCACCAACCGCGGCGCGGGCATCTGTGTCCGCAATGCGTGCAATGCATCGGAAAGCTCGACCAGACGACCGGGAGGCCAGCCCGCATGGGCCTGTTCACCAAGCGCACGAGCAGAGCGACCCGCCGCGCCGAAGCCCGGGCGCTGAAAAGGCGAGCCAAGCTCGATGCCAAATACGCCGCGCGTAACGAAAGGCGGCGCATCAAAGCCGAGCAACGCGCCGCGCAAAAAGCGCTGCGGGCGCAGCTCAAGGCGCAGCGGGAAAGCGACAAGGCCGCGCTGAAGGTGGCCGAAACCAACCTGAAGGCGGCACGCGAAGGCAAGGTGCTCTCACCGACCCGCATTCGCCGGACGCTGACGGTCACGCGATTGCTGGCGCCGATCGTGGTGCCGGTCGCCTACCGGGTAGCGGTTGGCGCCCGCGGATGGCTCGACGAACGACGCGCCGACCGTCTCGGCGTGCCGTTGACCGAGCTCGGCCAGTTCTCCGGCCACGGCGCACGGCTGTCGGCCCGCATCGCCGGGGCCGAGCATTCGCTGCGGCTGGTCGCCGACAAAAACCCGAAGGACGCCGAGACCAAGCAGTTCGTCGCCGCCATCAGCGCCCGGCTCAAGGACCTTTCCGCGGCCGTCACCGCCGCCGAGAACATGCCGCCGGCGCGACGTCGCGCCGCCCATGCCGCCATCTCCACCGAGTTGGACGGCATCGACGCCGATCTGCTGGCCCGGCTGGGCTTGCACTGACTCTGATGCGCCGACTCTGATGCGCCGACTCGACGCCGCAGCGCGCTGGCGCGGCGCGTCGGCAGCGCTGCTGAGTGTGGCGCTGTCGGTGGGCGCCCACGGCGTCGCCGGTGGCGGCGTCCCGAGCGGCGCAACGCTCGTGCTTCTCGTCGTGCTGGCCGCGACGCTCGGCGCGGTGGCTGCGAGCAGCCAGTGGGCCGCCCGTCCGGCCGGCTTGATAGCGCTGCTGGCCGGCGGCCAGATTCTGGGTCACGTGCTCGGGGCGAGCGCCGGCCACTTTCACGCGCCGGTGCCGGCGCCGACGATGGTGGCCGCGCATGCCGCTGCTGTCGTGGCGGGGGCGGCGCTGATCGCCGCCGGCGAGCGGCTGTGGCGGGCACTGTCGACGGTCGTGCGGGCCGTCGCCGGGCCGTCGGCGGCGGCGCAGCCCTCCTCCGCCGTGCCCGCGACGGTCTCGGATCAGCCGCCGCAGTGGATGGTTCTGCTCTCGGCGTCGAAGTCGCATCGTGGTCCGCCGGTCGGCTTGCTCCGCTGACCCGACCACGACGACAAGAAAGCCGACAACCGAATGACACGCATTTCCCGGGCGCTTCACCGCGCCCTGATCCTCGCTGTGGTGACCGCAACGGCACTGACCCTCGGGCTTCTCGCCGGCACCGCGCCGGCGTCGGCTCACGTCCATGTGGACGCCGACGAAGCCGTGCCCGGCGAGTGGGCGCTGCTGAGCTTCGAGGTACCCAACGAATCCGAAAATGGTTCTCTGACAACCGAATTGGCGGTGACACTGCCGGCTGGCAGCGTTGCCTCGGCTGAGGTGGTGCCGGGCTGGACCGTCAAGCTCGACCGCGACGTGGCCGCCGGAACCGTCCGGTCGGTCACCTGGACCGCCGCACCGGGTGGCGGCATCCCGCCCGACCAGTTCGCATTGTTCCGGATATCGCTGAAGCTGCCGCAGTCCGACAGCGCGAGTTTCCCTGCGACACAGACCTATTCGGACGGCTCGGTGGTCCGGTGGGATCAGGGCGCACTTCCGGGCGGCGGTGAACCCGAGCATCCGGCGCCCACGCTGACGATGCATGCCGAGGACGCGCCCTCGCACAGCGACGACCTCGCGCGCTGGCTGGCGGTTGCCGCGCTGGTGGTGAGTGCGGCCGCGGTGACGCTTGCCTTGGTGCGCCGGCGCCGGTCATGAGGATCGCTGTCCTGCTGGCCGGGCTGCTGACGGCGCTTAGCTTGGCGACGGCGCCGGTGGCTTTCGCTCATGCCGCCCGGATCGCGAACGATCCCGCCGACGGGGCTCGGCTGTCCAGCGGACCGGCGCAGGTCAGCGCAACCTTCAACGAGCCGCTGCAAACCGCGTTCGCCGCGATGACGGTGGTGGGCCCTGACGGCAACATGTGGACCGAGGGCGAGCCTCGCATCGAGGGCGCCGTCATCACCGTCGGCCTGCGACCGCTGGGGCCCGCCGGCCGATACACCGTCAACTATCGGGTCACGTCGGCCGACGGTCACCCGGTGACGGGTTCGTGGTGGTTCGAGCTGACGGCGCCTGGCACGGGCACGCCGGGACCGGCGGTGTCGCCCCCGGAAAGCAGGGGCGTGCCGGTGTGGCCGTTCGTGGTGTTCGCGGTGGCGGTCGCCGGGATCGGTGCGGGATTGACGCTGCGACGGCGCGGGCGCAGCTGAGCCGGCCGTGAAGGCAGCGTCGGCTGTGGCCGCTGTGCTCGCGGCCGTCGTCGTCGCGTCGGCCGCCGCAGTCGTGCTCGCGTTCCCCCATGCGGCTCCCGCGGCTGCGGCGGTGCGGACGCTGGCCGACTGCGCATCGGTCACCACACTCGGGCTGACCGTGGTGCCGGCGCTCGACGACGGCCGCCGACGCCCCGAACTCGCGCGGCTGGCGGCCCCGCCGCTGATCGTGGTGGGCGCTGCGTGGCTGGCGGGCGAACTGCTGCGCCAGCTGCTGGCCGCTGCGCAGAGCGCCGACGTCGCGGTGACCGTGCTGTCGGCGCGGGCTGCGCTCGAGTTCACCCTGCACACTGCTGCGGGCCGGGCCGGTCTGGTCAGCATCCTCGCGGCAGTCACGGTCGGTGTGATCGCAGCGGCGGGTCGGGGCTCGACCGCACTGTCGGCGACCGCCGTGGGCACGTCGGCGCTGGGGATCGCCGCCCGAGTGGTCAGCGGACATCTGTCCCAAAGCGCCTGGGGCGCAGTCGCTGTCGCGGTGCACGCGCTGGCGGCGGCGGTATGGTGCGGCACGCTGGCCGCGTTGGTGATCACGGTCAGACACCGCGGTCAGTGGGCCAGGGTGCTGCCGCGTTTCGCCCGCACGGCTCTGGTGTGTGTGGCCGCGCTGTTGGCGAGCGGTGTTCTGGCAGCGGCTGAGGCAGCGGGATCGCCCGTCTACTGGTACGC
The DNA here is from genome assembly GCF_059812765.1 of Mycobacterium sp. NGS39. Classification (NCBI taxonomy): domain Bacteria; kingdom Bacillati; phylum Actinomycetota; class Actinomycetes; order Mycobacteriales; family Mycobacteriaceae; genus Mycobacterium; species Mycobacterium sp. NGS39. Next base: position 109,628 of record NZ_JCALDH010000009.1, read on the forward strand.
CAGCGGATACGGGCGCGTGCTGTTGGCCAAGGCAGCGCTAGCCGCTGCGCTGGTGGTGTTGGCGTGGCGCAACCGCACCGTCTGGCTGCCGGCAGCGCGCTCGCATCGGGCCGCCGTCACGGCGTCGCAGGGCCGCGCGGTCGCCGAGGTGGCGCTGATGGCGGCCGCGCTGGCGCTCGCGGCGGCGCTGGCCGTGACGGGATAGAGGCTCGCGGTGGCCGCTGGCATGATGGGGTACCCCGCGAGAAATTGCGAAGGAGCAGCCCTATGGCAGACCAGCCGGACCGACCGGACGAGCCGCGCGACCCCACGCCGCCGGCTGCCGATCCGCCCGCACCGGGTCAGAAGCCTCCCGCGAAGCGCGCTCCCGCGAAGGCCGCGAAGAAGGCGCCCGCCAAGGCGGCGAAGAAGGCGCCCGCCAAGGGCGCAAAGGCCAGCAAGGCCGATAAGGCTGCGCCGAAGAAGGCCGCCAAGAAAGCCGCGCCACCCCCGCCACCTGCTCCACCGCCGCCGTCCCCTCCTGCTGAGCAGGCGCCCCAGCAGCCCGCACCCGAACCGGTCGGCGCCACGCTCGCCGACACCAACGGTGAGAGCCGCTACGGCGCTGTCGACGACGTCGCCGCCCGCGCGCGCCAAGCGGTGGACACCGCCGGTGACACCCTGGCTACCAGCGTCAGCCGGGTGCAGGTCTCGCAGGCGCGTGTGCAGACCGCGGTGGCGCTGGCGTTGGCCCTGCTGGCGATCGTGGTGGTCCGGCGGCTGCTCGCGGGCGATTGACGTCGGCTTGACCCTGACGTCGCGTCAGGGCCGATAGTGGTGCCATGCACAGCAAGACCGTCGGCGCCGTCGCCGCCCTCACCGGCGTGTCGGTACGGACACTGCACCACTACCACCACATCGGTCTGGTGGTGCCCAGCATCCGCACGGCGGCCGGATACCGCGGCTACACCGACGCCGACATCGAGCGACTGCATCTGGTCCTGGTCTACCGGGCCGCCGGCCTACCCCTCGACGAGATCGCCAAGCTGCTCGACGACCCGGAGGTCGACACCCTGGCGCACCTGCGCCGCCAGCATCAGCTGCTGCTCGACCAGAGAGACCACCTGGACAGCACGATCACCGCATTGGAGAAACTCATGGACGCCCACCGCTCCGGTATTCGTTTGACCGCCGAGGAGCAAGTCGAAATCTTCGGCAGCACAAGGTTTTCCGAGGAGTACGCCGCTGAGGCCCAGCAGCGCTGGGGTGACACCGAGCAGTGGCGGCAGTCGCAGCGGCGCACAGCCGGCTACACCAAGGCCGACTGGCTGCAGATCAAGGCCGAAGGTGAGCAACTGCTGTCCGATTTCGCGGCAGCCAAGCGCGACGGGGTGGTGCCCGGTTCGGCGCGCGCGAACGAGCTGGCGTGGCGACATCGCGACAGCATCGAGCGGTTCTACGACTGCAGCGAGCAGATGCACACATGCCTGGCCGAGATGTACGTGACCGACGAGCGTTTCACCCGCTATTACGACGACGCCGAACCGGGGTTGGCGCAGTTCGTGCACGACGTGATCGTCGCCGCGTACAGCAACGTAGATTCTGGGGCGTGACGAACCGCGTAGAACCCCGCGCCACCGCAGATCTCGTCGACGAAATCGGCCCGGCAGTGCGGAGCTGTGACACTCAGTTCCGTCAGTTCGGCGGTCGGCCGATGTTCGCCGGACGAATCCATACCGTGCGCTGCTTCGAAGACAACGCGCTGCTCAAATCCGTGCTGTCGGACGCAGGCGACGGCGGCGTGCTGGTGGTCGACGGCGGAGCGTCGCTGCACAGCGCGCTGGTTGGCGACGTGATCGCCGGGCTCGGGCAGGACAACGGGTGGTCCGGGATCATCGTCAACGGCGCGGTGCGCGACTCGGCGGCGCTGCGCACCATCGACATCGGCATCAAGGCGCTGGGCACCAATCCCCGCAAGAGCGGCAAGGCCGGGTCCGGCGAACGCGACGTGGAGGTCGAGTTCGGCGGAGTGACCTTCGTGCCAGGCGAATTCGTCTACAGCGACGACGACGGGATAGTGCTCACGCCGATGCCGCGCTGATCGCCGCCGGGCGCTTCGAGAACTCCAGAGCTTCGTCGTCGACCTTGCCGAGCCGAATCAGGCTCACGTCGAACAGGTAGTTCTGCTTGAGCCGCCACGGCACCTTGTGGCCGGCCTTCGGCAGCCGATCCAGCGCCCGCAGCACATAGCCCGGCGTGAAGTCCATCAGCGGGCGCTCCTCGATCGAGTCGCCCGGATGCCGCGGCACCACGGTGTCGTACCCGTTGGCGTCCATGTAATTGATGACGCGACAAGCGAATTCGGACACCAGGTCAGCCTTGAGCGTCCAAGACGCGTTCGTGTAGCCGATGGTGAAGACCATGTTGGGCAGCTCGGTGAGCATCATGCCCTTGTAGGCCATCAGGTTGTGCAGGTCTACCGGGACACCGTTGCGCATGATCGCGGCACCGCCGAACAGCCGCAAATTCAAACCCGTTGCGGTGATGATGATGTCGGCCTGCAGCTCTTCGCCTGAGCTGAGCCGGATGCCGGTCTCGGTGAACGTGTCGATGGTGTCGGTGACCACGTCGGCCTTGCCGTGCCGGATCGTGCGGAACAGGTCGCCGTCGGGCGCCAGGCACAGCCGCTCGTCCCACGGGTTGTACCGCGGCCCGAAATGCTTGTCCACGTCGTAGCCCTGCGGCAGGCGCCGCTTGGCCATGGTCATCAGCTGCTTGCGCATGTAGTTGGGGAACTTGCGGCTGAGCTGGTAGACGGCGGCCTGGTAAAGAATGCTCTTCCACCGGATCGCCAGATACGCGAGCTTGGGCGGCAGCCGCTTCTGCACCTGCACCGCAAACGGATCCACGGCGGGCAGGGAACCGATGTAGGTGGGTGAGCGCTGCAGCATCGTCACATGCCCGGCACCTGAATTGGCAAGGGCGGGAATCAAAGTCACCGCCGTGGCGCCACTTCCGATGACGACGATCCGCTTGCCCTGGTAGTCGAGGTCTTCCGGCCAGTGCTGGGGATGAACGATCACACCCCGGAAATTCTCGGCGCCCGGGAATTCGGGCGAATAGCCCTGGTCGTAGTCGTAGTAGCCGCTGCATGCCATCAGGAACGAGCAGCTGATCTCGACGGTCTCGCCGTCGCGGTCGACCTTCAGGTGCCAGGCGTTGTCGTCGTCGGACCAGTCCGCGGCCACCACCTTGTGGCGGTAGCGGATGTGCTTGTCGATGCCGAACTCTTCGGCGGTTTCCTTCAGGTAGGCCATGATCGACGGCCCGTCGGCGATCGCACGCTCCGATGTCCACGGCTTGAACCGGAAGCCCAGGGTGTACATGTCGGAGTCGGATCGGATGCCGGGATATTTGAACAGGTCCCATGTGCCACCGAGGTTGTCGCGCGCCTCGAGGATGGCGTAGCTCTTGGTGGGGCAGCGCTCCTGCAGGTGCCATGCGGCGCTGATGCCGGAGATGCCGGCGCCGACGATCACAACGTCGAGATGTTCGGACATGCAGCCACGGTATCAACACAGTGTCGAGTCGGTCAACGTAGTGTCGAAAACGTCGACATGGCGTAGAGTGCCTGCCGTGACCGCTTCCGCACCCTCCCGTGGCCGCCGCTCGTCGCGGCCCTCCGGTGACGATCGCGAGGCGGCGATCCTGCGTACGGCCGAGCGGCTGCTCGAAGAGCGCGCGATGACCGAGATCTCCGTCGACGATCTGGCCCGTGGTGCCGGGATCTCGCGCCCGACCTTCTACTTCTACTTTCCGTCCAAGACCGCGGTCATGCTGACGCTGCTCGATCGGGTGGTCGAGGAAGCCAACGCCGCGCTCGACGGGCTCGCCGAACAACTGCCCGACGACCCGGCCAAAGGCTGGCGCATCGGGATCAGCGCGTTCTTCGAGGCGTTCAGCGCGCATAAGGCCGTCGCCCGCGCCGGCGCACCAGCGCTGGTGCTCGACAGCGCGATCCGGGAGCTCTGGTCGACGCTGATGCAGAAGTGCGTCGACAACACCGCGGCCCTGATCCGCGCCGAACGCGAACGCGGCGCGGCACCTGACACCATCCCCGCCGAGGACCTCGCGACGGCGCTGAACCTGATGAACGAACGGGCGATGACAGCAGCGTTCAACGACGAACGGCCGTCGATTCCCGAGGACCGGCTCGTCGACACCCTCACCCACGTCTGGCTGACCAGCATCTACGGCCGCACGCCATAGGTGTCAGACCACGGCGCGACGATGGGGTTGTGGGTCGTGACGCCAGCATCCTGCACGCCGACCTCGACTCGTTCTACGCGTCGGTCGAGCAGCGTGACGATCCCGCGCTGCGCGGGCGGCCGGTGATCGTCGGCGGCGGAGTGGTGCTGGCCGCCAGTTACGAGGCCAAGGCTTACGGCGTGCGCACCGCGATGAGTGGCGGCCAGGCCCGGCGGCTGTGCCCTCACGCGGTGGTGGTGCCGCCTCGGATGTCGGCTTACAGCGCGGCCTCCGACGCGGTGTTCGACGTGTTCCGCGACACCACACCGATGGTCGAGCCGTTGTCGGTGGACGAGGCGTTCCTGGACGTCGGCGGACTGCGCCGGATTGCCGGGGCGCCCGTCGACATCGCTGAAAAGCTGCGGGCCGACGTTCGCGAGCGCGTGGGCCTGCCGATCACCGTGGGCATCGCGCGGACGAAGTTCCTCGCCAAGGTGGCCAGCCAAGTGGCCAAGCCCGACGGCTTGCTGTTGGTTGCTCCGGAACGGGAACTCGCCTTCCTGCAGCCGCTGCCGGTACGCCGGCTGTGGGGCGTCGGCGCGGTGACCGCCGAGAAGTTGCACGCGCACGGGCTCGAGACTGTGGCCGACGTCGCCGAGCTGGGCGAGCCGATGCTGGCGTCGCTCGTCGGGCCGGCGATGGGCCGGCGGCTGTTCGCGCTGTCACGCAATGTCGATTCGCGCCGGGTACAGACCGGTGTTCGGCGGCGTTCAGTGGGCGCCCAGCGGGCGCTCGGCCGAGGCCGGCACAGCGCCGCCGACATCGACGTGACGGTCGTCACGCTCGTCGAACGCATCGCCCGCAGGATGCGCGCCGCCGGACGCACCGGCCGCACCGTGGTATTGCGAATGCGTTTCGAGGACTTCGGCCGCGCGACCCGCTCGCACACGCTGCCCCAAGCCACCGCCTCCACCGCGCCGCTCTTGACGGCTGCGCGCGAATTGGTTTGTGCGGCAACCCCTTTGATCGCCCAGCGTGGCCTGACCCTGATCGGCTTCAGCGTCGCCAACATCGACCGCGACGGTGTTCACCAACTCGAGTTGCCCTTCGACTCGGCGCCCGACGGCGTCGCGCTGGACGGGGCACTGGATCTCGTGCGCCGGCGCTACGGCACCGGTGCGGTCACCCGCGCTGTGCTGCTGGGCCGCGACGCCGGCTTGGAGATGCCGCATCTGCCGGATTGACCACAGCAAAACAGGCATGAGTCCGTTACGGGCCGGGTAACCGCAGAGCAACAACACGGGAGGAACTGGTTCATGCGCGTCACCAGGAAACAGGCGGAACTCAACAGGCAGCGCATCATCGACAGCGCCATTCGGTTGTTTTCAGAGCGTGGAGTCGACGGGGTCGGTGTCGCCGAGGTGATGGCCGATGCCGGTTTCACTCACGGCGGCTTCTACAACCACTTCTCGTCGAAAGACGATCTCGTCAACGAGGCCTGCCGCGCGTCGTTCGCTCGCTCGATGAACGCCATGCGCGAAGGAGATTGCACGCTCGACCGGTTGCGTGACGACGAGTTCGGCGCGTGCGTGTCAGCCGCTATGCTCAGCGAGGCCGCAAAGGGCAAGGCCGGCCTCAGCGCCGTGTTCGCGAAGGGAATCCGCGAGTTCCTCGACATGCTCACCGAGCGGTACGGCAGCCACGACCGCGCCGTGTCGAGTTTGACGTGCTTCGTCGGCGCGCGGGTGCTGGCCCAGGCAGTTGCGCTGTCCGACCGGGAGTTGGCTGAGCAATTCGACGCCGCGCTCTACCCTCAGGACGCTCAGCCGCGACTCCAGGCCAGCAACTGATCGAGCGGCCAGGTGTTGACGATCCGTTCGGCCGGCACACCGGCGTCCAGCGCCCGCTGCGCGCCGTAGGCCAAGAACTCGAGTTGCCCAGGCGCGTGTGCGTCGGTGTCGATGGAGAACACGCACCCGATCTGCAACGCCAGATCCATCAAGCGCCGCGGCGGATCCCGGCGTTCCGGGCGTGAATTGATCTCGACGGCCGTGCCGTACTCCGCGCAGGCGGTGAACACCTTTTCGGCGTCGAATTTCGATTCCGGCCGCAGGCCCCGGTTGCCGTCGACAAGCCGGCCGGTGCAGTGTCCCAGCACGTCGACCAGCGGATTCGACACCGCTCGCACCATCCGGCGTGTCATCGACGGGGCGTCCATGGACAACTTGGAATGGACGCTGGCCACCACGACGTCCAGCCGCTCGAGCAATTCGGGCTCCTGGTCCAGTGACCCGTCCTCGAGGATGTCCACCTCGATGCCGGTGAGAATCCGCATTGGCGCCAGCTCGTCGCGCAGCTCGTCGATGACATCGAGCTGTGCGCGCAGCCGCTCCGGGGACAGCCCGTTGGCGATCTTCAACCGCGGGGAGTGATCGGTCAGCGCGCAGTACTCGTGCCCCAGCGCCTTGGCCGCCTGCATCATCTCCTCGATCGGCGCCGATCCGTCGGACCAGTTCGAATGCAGATGCAGATCGCCCCGCAACGCGGCGCGGATCTCGCTGCCACCCAAATCGCTTGCGCCAGCGCGTAATTCGAGGAGAAGCTGTGGCACCTGACCTGACCACGCCTCGGCGATCACCTTCGCGGTCTTCGGGCCGACCCCGGACAGGCTCTGCCAGCCGTTCGTCTGCCCCAGCCGGTCGCGCTCGGCCTCGTCCAGCGCCTCGATCACATCGGCGGCGCGCCGGTACGCCATCACACGCCGTGGCTCTTCACGCGCGCGGTCTTTGTAGTAGGCGATCTCACGCAGCGCGGCTACCGGATCCATGACTCCAGTGTGCCCAGCGGCAGCGACTACCCTCGGCCCGGTGCGATTCGCGTTCAAAACCTCACCGCAGAACACCACCTGGTCGGACATGCTGGCCGTCTGGCGGGCAGCTGACGACATCGACGTCTACGAATCCGGTTGGACGTTCGACCACTTCTACCCGATCTTCTCCGACCCGGCCGGGCCGTGCCTGGAGGGCTGGACCACGCTGACCGCGCTGGCCCAGGCCACCCGCCGACTGCGCCTGGGCACGCTGGTCACCGGCATTCACTACCGGCATCCGGCGGTGCTGGCCAACATGGCGGCGGCGCTGGACATCATCTCGAACGGCCGGCTGGAGCTCGGCATCGGCGCGGGCTGGAACGAAGAGGAATCCGGCGCGTACGGGATCGAGCTCGGCTCCATCAAAGAGCGCTTCGACCGCTTCGAAGAGGCCTGCCAGGTGCTCGTCGGGCTGCTGTCGCAGGAGACCACGGATTTCGACGGCAAGTACTACCACCTGAAGGCGGCGCGCAACGAGCCGAAGGGCCCGCAGCGCCCGCATCCGCCGATCTGCATCGGAGGCAGCGGCGAGAAGCGCACGCTGCGCATCACCGCGCGCTACGCCCAGCACTGGAATTTCGTGGGTGGGCCACCTGCGGAGTTCGCCCGCAAGCGCGACGTGCTGGCTGCCCACTGCGCCGACATCGGCCGGGATCCGAAGGAGATCATGCTGTCGGCGCATGTGCGCCTCGACGACGACCGCGACTACGCCAAGGTGGTGGCAGACGCGGCGGCGCTGGGCGAAGAAGGGCTGGGCCTGGCGATCGTCTACCTTCCGGTGCCGCACACTCCCGACGTGCTCGAGCCGCTGGCGACGGCGATCAGGGATTCGGGATTGCTCTAGACGGTAACGGATTGATAACGGTCAGCAAAGGCCAGCAACCTCAACGCTTCATGCGCTGACCGTGGCGTTCGGCAGGTCAGACGCCGTAACGCAGTAACTCGTCCGCAGTGACCAGGCGCTCGTGCTTAGCTGGAAACTCGCGGCTCTTCACGGGGTGTCGAAACCATGACCAGGCAATTCGACCCACCCGAGACCGGGGTATCGGGTTCAGGTGCACGATGAACACTCCTGCGGTGAACCAGCTTCAGATATTTGCGCAGTGGTAAGGGTACACCGCACCACCAACGTTCAATCATTGAACACCTGATTTACGGCAAACTTTGGGAGGCGCGCCAAAAACTCTCGACCGCGTGTCGAGACTTGTTTGTGGTTAGCGCTGAGGTGCGGCCGTCGGCTTGATCGGGGCGGGCAGCGCGGTGACGCCCATCAGGTAGTCGTCCACCGCCGCTGCGGCCGCCCGGCCCTCGGCGATCGCCCACACGATCAGCGACTGCCCGCGTCCCATGTCGCCGGCCACGAACACGCCCGGCACGCTGGTGGCGAAGTCGTCGTCGCGGGCGACGTTGCCGCGCTCGGTGAACTCCACCCCGAGATCGGTCAGCAGACCTTCGCGTTCCGGCCCGACGAAGCCCATCGCCAGCAGCACCAGATCGGCCTCCAGCTCGAAGTCCGTGCCCTCGACCTTGACGAACTTGCCGTCTTGCATCCGCACCTCATGCGCACGCAGCCCCGTCACGTGGCCTTCGCTGCCGATGAACTCCTCGGTGTTGACCGAGAACACCCGCTCGCCGCCCTCTTCGTGCGCCGACGACACTCGGAACATCAGCGGATAGGTGGGCCACGGCGTCGACTCCGCTCGGGTGTCCGGCGGCCGCGGCATGATCTCGAACTGGTGCACCTCGGTGGCGCCCTGTCGCAGCACCGTGCCCAGGCAGTCGGCGCCGGTGTCGCCGCCGCCGATGATGACCACCTTCTTGCCTTTCGCGGTGATCGGCGGCTCGCCGTCCGGACCCAAGACGTCGTCACCGAGCTGCACCCGGTTGGCCCACGGCAGGAACTCCATCGCCTGATGGATGCCGTCGAGGTCGCGTCCGGGGATCGGCAGGTCGCGCCACGCCGTCGCGCCGCCGGCCAGCACCACCGCGTCGAAGTCGGCCCGCAGCTGCTCGGCGGTGATGTCCACGCCGACGTTCACGCTGGCTTTGAACACCGTGCCTTCGGCTTCCATTTGCGCGAGCCGACGGTCGATGTGGCGCTTTTCCATCTTGAATTCCGGAATGCCGTAGCGCAGCAGCCCGCCGATGCGGTCGTCGCGCTCGAACACGGTCACCATGTGGCCGGCGCGGGTCAGCTGCTGCGCTGCCGCCAGTCCGGCCGGCCCGGATCCCACCACCGCGACGGTCTTGCCCGTGAGCACCGACGGCCGGATCGGGGTCACCCAGCCCTGCTCGAAGGCGTTGTCGATGATCTCGACCTCGACTTGCTTGATGGTCACCGGATCCTGGTTGATGCCCAGTACGCATGACGCCTCACACGGCGCCGGGCAGAGCCGGCCGGTGAATTCCGGGAAGTTGTTGGTGGCATGCAGCCGGTCGATCGCGTCGCGCCAGCGGTCGGTACGCACCAGGTCGTTCCACTCGGGAATCAGGTTGCCCAGCGGGCAACCGTTGTGGCAGAACGGAATTCCGCAATCCATGCAGCGGGTCGCCTGGATCCGCAACTTGTCGTGCGGGAAGTCTTCGTAGACCTCTTTCCAGTCGCGGATGCGCAGCGGGATGGGCCGCCGCTTGGGCAGCTCGCGCTGACGGTACTTGAGGAAGCCGGCGGGATCAGCCATGGGCCGCCGCCATGATCGCTTCGTCGACGTCGGTGCCGTTCTGTTCGGCCTCGGCGATCGCCTCCAGCACCCGCTTGTAGTCACGGGGCATCACCTTGGCGAACCGCTGCCGCTCGGCACCCCAGTGCGCCAGGACGCGCTTGCCCGGGGCTGAGTCGGTGGCGTCGACGTGCTTGGTCAACATCCGGTGCAGCCACTCGAAGTCGTCGTCGTCGAGCTCTTCCAACTCCACCATCTCCGGGTTCAGATGTTCGGACAGCACCGAATTCGGGTCGTACACGTAGGCCACTCCGCCGGACATGCCGGCGGCGAAGTTGCGTCCGGTCGGCCCGAGAATGACCACCTTGCCGCCGGTCATGTACTCGCAGCCGTGATCGCCGACGCCCTCGACCACCGCATGCGCGCCGGAGTTGCGCACCGCGAACCGCTCGCCCACCTGCCCACGCAGGAAGCACTCGCCGCTGGTGGCGCCGAACAGCACCACGTTGCCGGCAATGATGTTGTCCTCGGCGACGTAACCCTCGGGGGCGTTGCGCGACGGCCGCACGACCACACGGCCACCCGAGAGCCCCTTGCCCACATAGTCGTTGGCGTCGCCATACACCCGCAGCGTGATGCCGCGCGGCAAGAACGCACCGAAGCTGTTACCGGCCGACCCGTCGAACGTGATGTCGATGGTGTCGTCGGGAAGCCCTTGTCCCCCATAGGCTTTCGTGAGTTCATGGCCCAGCATGGTGCCGACGGTGCGGTTCACGTTGGAGATCGTGGTGGAGAACTTCACCGGCGTCTGGGAATCGAGCGCCTCGCGGCTCATCACGATCAGCTGCTGATCCAGCGCCTTGTCCAGACCGTGGTCCTGACGCGAACTGCAGTACAGATCCTGGTTCATGAACGCCGACTCCGGCTCGTACAGCACAGGCGACAGATCCAGCTTGCGGGCCTTCCAGTGCTCGGCGGCCACCGCGGTGTCCAAGGCGCCGACCTGCCCCACCGCCTCGTTGATGCTGCGAAAACCCAACTGCGCCAAGTATTCTCGCACTTCTTCAGCGATGAACATGAAGAAGTTCTCGACGAACTCCGGCTTGCCGGTGTAGCGCTTGCGCAGCTCGGGGTTCTGGGTGGCCACCCCCACCGGACAGGTGTCGAGGTGACACACCCGCATCATGACGCAGCCCGACACCACCAGCGGCGCGGTGGCGAAGCCGTACTCCTCGGCGCCCAGCAGCGTCGCGATCATCACGTCGCGCCCGGTCTTGAGCTGGCCGTCCACCTGGACGACGATCCGGTCACGTAACCCGTTGAGCAGCAACGTCTGCTGCGTTTCGGCCAGGCCCAGCTCCCACGGCGCTCCGGCATGCTTCATCGACGTCAGCGGCGTCGCGCCGGTGCCGCCGTCGTGCCCGGAGATCAGCACCACGTCGGCGTGCGCTTTGGACACGCCGGCAGCTACCGTGCCGACACCGTTCTCGGACACCAGCTTCACGTGTACACGCGCGGCTGGGTTCGAGTTCTTCAGGTCGTAGATCAGCTGCGCCAGGTCTTCGATCGAGTAGATGTCGTGGTGCGGCGGCGGCGAAATGAGGCCGACGCCCGGGGTGGAATGCCGAACCTCAGCCACCCACGGATACACCTTGTGACCCGGAAGCTGGCCTCCCTCACCGGGTTTCGCGCCCTGGGCCATCTTGATCTGGATGTCGGTGCAGTTGGTGAGGTAGTGCGACGTGACACCGAACCGGCCGGACGCCACCTGCTTGATCGCACTGCGCCGCCAGTCGCCGTTGGGGTCCTTCTCGAAGCGGCGGACATCTTCGCCGCCCTCACCGCAGTTCGACCGGCCGCCAAGGCGATTCATCGCGATCGCCAGCGTCTCGTGCGCCTCGGCGGAGATCGAGCCGTAGCTCATCGCGCCGGTGGAGAACCGCTTGACGATTTCGCTGGCCGGCTCGACCTCCTCGATCGGCACCGGCGGGCGCACACCCTCTTTGAACCGCAGCAGCCCGCGCAGCGAAGCGATCCGCTCGGACTGGTCGTCGACCAGCTTCGTGTACTCCTTGAAGATCTTGTACTGGCCGGTGCGGGTGGAGTGCTGCAGCTTGAACACCGTGTCGGGGTTGAACAGGTGGTACTCACCCTCGCGGCGCCACTGGTATTCGCCGCCCACCTCGAGTTCGCGGTGTGCGCGCTCCTCGGGCCGGGGCAGGAACGCCAACGCATGCCGACGCGCGACGTCGTCGGCGATGTCGTCGAGGTCGATGCCGCCGGTCGGACAGGTCAGCCCGGTGAAGTACTCGTCGAGCACGGCCTGACTGATGCCGACGGCCTGGAACAGCTGCGCGCCGGTGTAGGACGCAAGCGTCGAAATGCCCATTTTGGACATGACTTTCAGCACGCCCTTGCCGGCGGCCTTCACATAGTTGGCGAGCGCCTTCTCGCGATCCAGCCCGGTGATCACTTTGCGATCGAGCATGTCCTCGATCGACTCGAACGCCATGTACGGGTTGATCGCCGCAGCGCCGAAGCCGATCAGCGCGGCCATGTGGTGCACCTCGCGGGCGTCACCGGACTCGACCACCAGGCCGACCAGTGTGCGCGAACGCTCCCGCACCAGATGGTGATGCACCGCTGCGACCGACAGCAGCGACGGGATGGGGGCCATCTTCTCGTCGGACTCGCGGTCTGACAGCACGATGATGCGGGCGCCATCGGCGATCGCCGCCGACGCCTGCCTGCGGATGTCGTCGAGCGCGGCGCGCAACCCGGCGCCGCCTTTGGCCACCGGGTAAAGGCAGCGAATCACCGTGGTGCGCATGCCATGCCGGCGACCGTTGACCTCCGCGTCGGGGTCGAGGTTGACCAGTTTGGCCAGCTCATGGTTGCGCAGGATCGGCTGCTGCAGCACGATCTGGCGGCACGAGTTCTCGTCGGGCGACAGCAGGTCGCCCTCAGGGCCGATCACGCCCTGCAGGCTGGTCACCACTTCCTCGCGGATGGCGTCCAGCGGCGGGTTGGTGACTTGGGCGAACAACTGCTGGAAGTAGTCGTAGAGCATCCGCGGCCGCTGCGACAGGACTGCGACGGGGGTGTCTGTGCCCATGGAGCCGATGGGCTCGGCGCCGGTGCGTGCCATCGGCGCGACGAGCAAATTCAGCTCTTCGTAGGTGTAACCGAACACCAACTGCCGCAACACGATTCGGTGGTGCGGCATTCGCACGTACGGACCCTGGGGCAATTCCTCCAGAGCGATCAGCCCGTTGTCCAGCCACTCCTGATACGGGTGCTCGGCGGCCAGCTCTGCTTTGATCTCCTCGTCGGAGACGATGCGGCCCTGAGCCGTGTCCACCAAGAACATCCGGCCGGGCTGCAGACGCATTCGCTTGACCACGGTCGACGGGTCGAGGTTGAGAACACCGGCCTCTGAGGCCATCACCACCAGTCCGTCGCTGGTGACCCAGATCCGCGACGGCCGAAGCCCGTTGCGGTCCAGCACCGCGCCCACCACCGTGCCGTCGGTGAACGTCATCGACGCGGGGCCGTCCCACGGCTCCATCAGCGAGGAGTGGTACTGGTAGAACGCCCGGCGCGCCGGGTCCATCGACTCGTGGCGCTCCCACGCCTCGGGGATCATCATCAGCACCGCGTGCGCGAGGCTGCGGCCGCCGAGGTGCAGCAGCTCCAGCACCTCGTCGAAGCGCGCGGTGTCCGACGCGCCCGGCGTGCAGATCGGGAACAGCTTTTCGACGTCCGTGCCGAACACGTCGGTGCGGATCAGCGCCTCGCGCGCGCGCATCCAGTTCTCGTTGCCTGTGACGGTGTTGATCTCGCCGTTGTGCGCGATCCGCCGGAACGGGTGGGCCAGCGGCCACGACGGGAACGTGTTGGTCGAAAAGCGCGAGTGCACAATGCCCAGCGCGCTGGTCAGCCGATCGTCTTGCAGGTCGAGGTAGAACGCCTTGAGCTGCGGGGTGGTGAGCATGCCCTTGTAGACCAGGGTCTGGCCGGAAAGGCTTGGGAAATAGACAGTTTCGCGGCCGGGACCGTCCTGGCCCGGACCCTTGGTGCCCAGCTCGTGCTCGGCGCGCTTGCGGATGACGTAGACCCGGCGCTCGAGATCCATGCCCGACGCACCGCCGATGAAGATCTGGCGGAAGGTCGGCATCGCGTCGCGGGCCAGCGCGCCCAGTGACGACTCGTCGGTGGGCACGTTGCGCCAGCCCAGCACCTCGAGTCCTTCGGCTTCGACGATCTTCTCCACCGCAGCGCAGGCCTCCGCGGCCTCCTTGGACGACTGCGGCAAAAACGCCATCCCGGTCGCATAGCTACCTGCCTCGGGCAGGTCGAAATCGACGACCGCCCGCAGGAACTCGTCGGGAACCTGGATCAGGATCCCCGCACCGTCGCCGGTGTGCTGCTCGGCCCCGGCCGCACCGCGGTGCTCGAGGTTCAACAGGGCGGTGATCGCCTTGTCGACAATGTCGCGGCTGCGCCGGCCGTACATGTCGACGACCATGGCGACGCCGCAGGCGTCGTGTTCGAACGCGGGGTTGTAGAGCCCGACACTGCTGGGCGCCATTCCCACCTACCTTTTCCGCACGCTTTCGCGAAAGTCTCTCTCGGTTGCCGACGGTGTGCTCCCTGGGCGGTGGGTCGCACCCTCGGACTTGTCAATTCTGGGCCGGTTCACTCCGGCCGAAAAGAGGGGCCGAATCCCGCGGAGGGAATGCAGCCGTACGACGCTGAACGGCGCACTTGTCCCGGTTGCGACAAGTGCTGAAAACGATATGACAAACAGGCCCTGACATGCCAACTTTGTCCACCCTCGCCGCTCAGTGCCCCGCCGTCGGCGGGAGTCTCCAAAGCGGTCCGGGCCTGACCCGAATCGGCTGTGCCGCTTGTCGATTCATGCTACGCCCGTGCGGCGTGCACTCAGGAACAGAGCGACAGCGGATTTGCTGTGATTCTCGACTCATCGCCCTGAGCGTAGAAATCGCTGGTTAAGTTAATTCTCATCGTTTGCTGTGACGCTCACCACGCGGTGCACGGCGGCCGCAATCCGGGCGCAGAACTCATCTGCCCCCTCGTCGGCGTGCGTCATGGCCCGCAGGAACGTCGCGCCGCGGATGATGTCGAACACCACATCGGCGTCGCAGCCCGGCGCCGCTTTGCCCTCAGCGACCGCCCGGGCGATCAACGCGTCCAAAGCGGCGCGCACCGGAAGCTCGCCGCGGGTGAGCAGGCGCTGGTAGCTGTCAGGGTCGCGGCTGTATCCGGCCAGCAGTCCGGGCACCGCCGCCCGCGCCGCCGGCTCGCTGGCGACGTCGAGGAACAGCCTCACCCAGGTGTGAAGGTCGGCGCGCAGATCTCCGGTGGGTTCGGGCAGGTCGAAGGTGTCGAGGTGCAGCACCGCTTCTTCCAGCAGCTCGGCCTTGCTGGCCCAGCGCCGGTAGATGGTCGGGATGCTCACGTTCGCGCGCCGGGCGATCTCGGCCAGGGTGGTGTCTTCGTAGCCGCGTTCGGCGACGACGGCCCGGGCGGCCGCGATGATGGCCGCCGCGATCGCGGGATCGCGGGGCCGTCCGGGTCCGACGCGGACCGACTCGTAGAGCGCAGACAAAAGCGTGCTCCCTATTGATTACGTGCCGTAACGTAATATAGCGTTCCGGCATGTTGGTCGCCCACGACGAGTTGCTGTGTCACCAGTTGCCGACGACGTTCGACCACGTCGAGCAGTCGGATCTGCGCTGGACCGAACGGGTGGTGATCTACGGTTTCGACCCGGCCACCGGCACCAGCCTGATGACAGGCATGGCCCGCTACCCCAACCGCAACGTCACCGACGCGTACGCGATGGCCACCGTCGACGGGCAGGCGCATGTGGTGCGGGCGTCGCGCGAAATCTCGGCGGGGGTCGACGGCATCGCGTCATGGCAAGTGGGCCCGTACGGCTACCGCATCGTCGAGCCGCTGCGGCAGGTGCAAGCCACGCTCGACACCGACGCCATGAGCATGGACCTGACGTTTTCCGGGGTGTTCCCGTGCTACGAGCAGGCGCCGGCGTTCTTCCGGCACCGCGGCCGCGTCGACGAGGACGCCCGCCGCTTCTACCAGAACGGCCACGCCACCGGCTCGATCGTTGCCGCCGACCACCGAATCGAGATCCGGCCAGACACGTGGGTGTTCGGCCGTGACCACAGCTGGGGCGTGCGGCGCGGCGGCGGAGGCGGCAATCTGCCCGAGTCGCAGATCCTGCAACCGCATGAAATCCCCGACGGTGTCCTGTATTTCATGGGCATCTTCCAATTCGAGGACCGCCTGGTGCATTTCGCGCAACGCGAAGACGCCGACGGCCGGATCTGGCACTACGAGGGCGAGTTGCTCTACCCGATCTCCACCGGCAAGCCCAGCCAGAAGATCGTCAGCGTGGACCACGACTTCGTGTTCCGCCCTGAACAACCGCGGGTGATCGCCGGCGGCGAGGTCACCATCCATGCCGACGACGGCTCGCAGGACACCCTCTCGATCACCCCGGTCACCGACTTCTGGCCTGGCTTCGCCGGTTATGACGAATACCGCGGCTACGCGTCGGGTTACTGGCGCGGGCCCAGCTACCTCGACCACTTCGCTCGTCGACACCACCGATCTCAGTGAGGTCGCCAAAGTCAGCATGCTCAGCGAGACGCTGTGCACGCTGCGCTGCGGTGACGCCACCGGCCACGGCCTGGTCGAGATGGTGTTCATGGGCCGTAACGACCGCTACGGCTACGCGGGTTACTGATGTCGGCCTCGGCGCGGCCCACCGCCGAAGAGCTGCCTGTTCTGTTGCAAGACGCTGTTACACAACGGATTTCGCGGGACGCACGGGTGGTGAACTGGCGTGCGGCCGAGCGCGGACTGTCCACCGAGACATACCTGTTCGACGTCGCCGATGCCGACGGCGTGGTGCTGCGGCGATTGGTGTTTCGTCGCCCCCCGGCCGTGGCGCTGTATCCGGACTACGACATCCTGCGCCAAGCGCTGGTGATGAATCGGTTGGCGCACACCGCAATTCCAGTGCCGCGGGTGCTGTGGCTGGACCGGTCCGGCCGCGACGTCGGCAGCCCGTACCTGGTGATGGAACAGGTGCCCAATATCGGCAGCCCCGGTGACTTCCCGTCGTATCACAGCGAGGGCCTGTACTTCGATGCGACCGAAGAGCAGCGCTCGACGATGTGGTGGGGATGTCTGCAGGCGATCGCCGACATCCACGAATTGGACTGGCGCGCATTGCGGCTGGAGTCGCTGTTGTGCCCGGCTTCCAGTGCTCATCCGCTGCGGCAGGTGGTCGACTACTACGGGTCGACGCTGCGCTGGGCGATGGGTGAGCGGCCGCGCCCCGAGCTGCTGGCGGCTGTCGACTGGCTCGCCGACAACATCTACGAGCCGGAGCATCTGTGTTTGTGCTGGGGCGACAGCCGCCTGTCGAACGTACTGTTCGGACCCGGCTACGAGGTCGCGGCAGTGCTCGACTGGGAGGTCGCCTACATCGGTGACCACGAAGCCGATCTCGCGTGGATGCTGTTTCTGGACTGGTCGTACAGCGATCAGCAGCAGATTCCCCGGCTTGCCGGTACACCCAGCCGCGAGGAGACGATCGCCCGCTACGAGCAGCTGACCGGCTGGCCGGTACGCAACCTGCGCTACAACGAGGTGCTGGCCGCGGTCGCGCTGTCGGCACCGGTGCTGCGCCTGCAGGCCAAACTGCTTGGCGACGGACTGATCACCGAAGACTTCGACTTGGCCGGCTTCTGCGTGGAACGGATCCGCCAGCTGCTGGGATAGCCGGCGCCAGGCCCTGCCGGCCGTGGTCACCCCTCGTCTACCACGGCCGGCAGCCGGGCCGGACCTCCCCCGACGGGCCCAGCCCGGCCGGTCACTGGCCGGGCTCACTGGACGGCGTAGCCGCCGTGTGCCGCCAACGACCGCAGCTGCTTGAGCGCGAACGCGCGCCCCCGGCCTCCTTCCGGGATGACCACGCCCGCCCACATGCCTTGCGCCGCGGGCATTTCGCACGCCTCCTTGGCGCAAAGCCAGCGCCGCGGGCATGCCCGGCACACCGCTTTGGTGGCTTCGTCGGTGGCGGTCAGCCAGCGGTCAGGGTCGCGGGTGCACGCGGCGATCTCGAACTCGGTCGCGGGCCGTTCCACCACCACGGTCATGTCGGAACTCCTTCTGTGCGGCGTTACGCGCAGAACCGTAGCAGTCGTTCCGTAGCGCTGCAACGCTTTTTCGCGGCGCGCGGCTGTATCCCATGTGCAATCGGGCGTATCACGGTCGCCAAACCGTAGCGAAGATACGGTCCGCCTGCTCGGCCGCGTCGGCGTAGCCGGATAGAGTGATCGTCGATGGACACCGCTGCGCCGCCGACGCTGACGGTCGAGTGTTCAGGCGCGGTCTACCAGCTCAATCCCGATCGCTCACCCGCCACGATCGGACGGTCGACCGAGGCCGACGTGCCGGCGACCGATCCGCGCATCTCGCTGGTGCATGTCCGCCTCGAAAGCGATCCCGGTGGCTGGCGGGCGGTCGACGCCGGCACCCGCACCGGCATGTTCGTCGGCGGCGTGCGCCGCACGGTCGTCGACATCCACGACGGCCTCACCATCCACCTCGGCGATCCCGACGGCATGCCTGTCACATTCCGGTTCGCCATCGACCCCCCCGCGACAGCCGGCGACGACGAGCCCGTCGACAGCGGAATCGCCCGTGCCGGGGCCGCAGTGGCCGCGCGTCGGCGAGAGCTGAACATCACCCAGCGCACACTGGCCAAATACCGGATCATGAACGCCGGCGCGCTTATCGCGTTCGAGAAGGGACGCAGCTGGCCACGCGAACGCACCCGCGCCAAGCTGGAGGAAATTCTGCAGTGGCCGCCCGGAACCATTGCGAACATCCGCAATGGCGGCGCCGTGCCGGGCCAGCGTTCAGAGCCGGAGGCCGACGCTGACCAGGCGCCGTTGATCGTCGGCGCGGTAGATGTCGCGATGAAGACGTTCGCCGCCGCCATCGATGCGCTACCCGACGAGTCCGCCGGGGACTTCGCGGGGCGGGCAGCGGTGATCCTCGCGGATCTGCGGCAGTTGGAGGCGGTCGTCGCCCGGGCCGCACGCCAGAGCCGCGGTATGCCCGCGGTCGTGATGGCCCTGAGCGCGGTGCGAAAACGATACGAGGAGTTGATGTTTCGAGCTGCGGCCGCGCCGGACGCCACGCTGGGCCAGCGGCTGTTCGCGGCCCGGCGGCGGGCCAACCTCTCCGCAGCCGAGATCGGCAATGCGATCGGTGTGTCGGCGCAGCTGGTCGAGGCGCTCGAGGCAGGACAACCGGTCAGCGAGCACGACGCCGCGGCGATCCAGCGGTTTCTGGCCCAGTTCCAGCAACCGGCTTAGCCGCTGCACGCACGCGAGCAAGGGTGCCGACTTTGCGCACCGAACCACCCGCGGCATGTCCGATACTGATGGCATGCCCTTGGAGGACTCGGTTCACCACGCGCGCGACGTGCTCGCGCGCGCCGATTCTCTGTTCGGTTCGGCGGCCGACGAACCGCCGGCGCCGGCGCCGCAGCTGTCCGAACTCGCCGATCTCGTGCGGCGCACCGCGACACCGGACATGGCGGGGTCGGCGATCGCCGGCTACACGACGTTCGCCCACGAGCGCGCCGCCAAATTGACGCAGCTCGCCGATGCCGACAAGGCATTGCACCGCGTCCTCGACGATGCGGCGCGAGCCGAGAACACCGCTGCGGCCGCCTCCCGGTCGACACTTGCCGCCGCCCGAGCACACGTCGATCGTCATGAAGAGCTCGCGGCCACGCCGGGCGGTCAGCTGTCGTTGCTCGCGGCGCTGCACGCCGAGGTCGGCCGCCAACAGGCCTTGGTGAGCGAGCACCACCAGCGAGCCGCCGAGCTGGCCGACCAGCTGCGGCTGGTGTCGTACGACTGATCGATTCCGGCGTCGCGGCGACCGGCGGGGTGCGCAGAATTCGCGCTGAAACAGCCCTCAACAGCGGGTTACGCTGAGGCGCGACGAAGGGGGTCGCGATGGAAGTCTGGCTGCAGCAGCAAGCGAACGCGGTACTGACCGCGCTGCAGCACGCCCAACAGCTCTTCGGTGGCCCCAGCGCGCCTCAGCCGCCGCGGCCGTTCGCGCCGCGCGAAGATCTGGAAGCTGACCTGGGCCGGCCATGGATGTGAGGCCGGCATGACGCAGCCCGCATTCGGCACCGACGAGCAACTCAGCGGCCGTGCCGCTGACGCCGTCGCCGACCTGCACGACGAGCTGCGCCGCCGCTTCTCGGGACTCAACACCGCCGAGGCGCAACTGGCCGAGGCGGTATTGACCGCCCAGGCGACCAGCGAAGCCGGCCGCGCCCGGCTACAGAACATCCAGGCCCAGCTGGTGGAGGCGATCGCCAACCCGGTCAATGCGCTGGACACCCCGGCCGGCGAACGCCAGTTCCTGATGTTCCTGCGCGCCAAAGTGGCTGAAATTCAGCGCGTGGTCGACGACGGTGCCCTGACCGCGCAAGACCAGGCGGAGCTTGCGCGGGCGCTGGGAAACGGCTACCTCGGCGGCGACACGTCGGGGGCTGAGTCGGTGGCCGGTGAGTCCCGGCCCGCATCTGCGGCTCGCCCCTCCCCGATGCCGCAAACCACGCCCGCAGCCAGCATGGCGCCGCCCTCGCTCGGCGGTTTGCCGCAAGCACCGCCGCCGTCCGCGCCGACGGCACCCGGCCGGGGCGCGGCCACGTCGCCACTTGCCGGGCTGGCGCCTCTGCTCGCGGAGCTCGGCGGCGACGAATCAGCGCCGCGGCGGGCCGAGGACCAGCCCGCCGACGAGCACGAGAAAGCGCCGCACCCGAAAGACGACGAAGACCAGATCGAAGACCAAGACCAAGACCAAGACAACGACGCACCGCCGGCACGCGACGACGAGGACGAGCGGGAGACCGATGACGAGGACGCACCGCCGACTCCCGACGCCGCGCCGCCCGGGGAACCCGCACCGGCGCAGACCCGCCCGGCCGCCAGCTAGGAGACAACGACGATGGCAGAACAGGGCATCCGCGTCACGCCGGATGCGTTGCGGCAGATCGCTTCTCAGCATGAGGGCATCGCCGACGAGATCGCCTCGGCGCGGGCGGCCGGCCCGGACATCCTGGCGTCCGTCGCGACCCACGGGCCGATCATGCACACGTTCAAAGCCGCCGTCGCCGACGTCGTGGCGCGCCGCGACGCAGCGTTCGCGGCGCACGAGGCAGACCACCGAGCGGCTGCGGCCAAACTCCGCGAAGCCGCCGACCGCTTCACTGAACAAGAACAAATCAACGCAGCGAGGCTGCAATTTTGAGCGACGAATCGTTTACCGCGTCGACGACCGACAACACCGTGTTCGTCCGGGTCGCCGTCGCCGGCCACACCCTCGGGGTGCAGATCGAACCCGAGGCGATGCGGCTGTCGGCCCACACCATCGCCGAGCGGATCATGGCCTGCAACGACGTCGCATATCTGAAGGGTCAGCTGGTGCTGCGCGACGAGTTGCAGCGGGCCGCCATCCCGGTCGACGACATGCCGACCGAGCAGGACCTGGCCGCTGCCGAACGTCGGCTGAGGGAGCTGTAGACCGACGATGAAAGTGGATTCAACCGGGCTCGTCGCTGCGGCTGAGCGGCTGCGCAATGCCGCGGCGTCGCTGAGCGCGCCGGATGTCGCAGTACACCCTCCGCTGGCCGGCGATCACACGTCGGTCGCCGCCGCGGACAGGCTCAACGCGGCCGGAGAAGCTCTGGCGTCGGCGATCAGGTCCCAAGCCGCCGGCCTGCTCGCCACCGCCGATCACCTGGCGGACGTCGCCGCCGGCTTCACCGAGCAGGAGACCGTTAACGCAGCCGCGCTGAGCGGTGCGACTTCACGCGCTCAGCCGGTCGGGATCCCGTCCTCCCTCGCCGCCGCGCCGACCGTGCCAGCCGACACCCGGACAGCGCTGCCACCGCCGACCGACACCGACGGAGAAACGGTGGCCCGCAAGCTGCACGGCGGAAACGCTTCTGCCGGAATGGTTTTCGCGCAAAACTGGCGCTCCCGGGCCGCAGCGGCCGAAGACGCGCGAGGCGTCGTGCGCGACGTCCTCGGCACACTGCCGGAGCTGTGGACCAGCCCTGCGGGCACCGCGGCGGCGACCGCTCGCCTGGCCGCCCACTCCGAGGGGCTGGCCACCGTCGCGGACCGGGCCGCCGCACTGGCCGAGCAGGCGCAACGTCACGCGGACAGCTACCGCAACGCGGCCGCGAATGTTCCGCAGCCGCAGGAGTTTCAGGCAAACCACGAGGAGCTGCAGGCAGCGCTGGACGCCAACGCCAGGTTCCCCGGTCGGTACACGCCGCTGGTGTCGTCGCTGATCGCCCAGCAGGGGGCGCTGAATCAGAAGGCGCTCAACACCCAGGCCCAGTATCACAGCGACACCGATGCCGCCACGGCCAGCCGACCCGACGACGGCGTGACGCCAGAAGAGGCCGGGCAGTTGGCGTCACAGCTGCCGCAGATGATCCCCGGGCTGCTGGGTGCCGTCGGCGGACTGCTCGGTGGGGCGATGTCGTCAGCCGGTGCCCTCCCCCAGACAATGATGCAGACCGCCCAGCAGCTCGCCCAGACCGCTGCGCAGAGCCTGTCCGGGCTGGCCGCCTCTCCGCTCAACGGCAAGTCGACGCCGCCAACGCATTCGGGCGCCGCCCCCGCCGCGACAGCCAAAGCCGGCGGTCCCGCCCTCAGCGGCGCGACCAGACCCGCTGGCGGCATCGACACGACTCCCGTCGCGCCGTCCACGTCGTCGTCGTCAGCGCCGCGCCCCACGCCGCCAGCAAGTGCGATGCCAACTGCCACCCCGGCCGCAGGGCCGTCCGCGGCTCCGATGGGCATGCCGATGGGTATGGTGCCGCCGCAAGCGGCCAACGACACCGAACGACGTCAGGTGCCCGCCGACAAGAAGATCGTGGTGACCGCGGCGCCGCACACCGAATCCGTCACCGGCCGGTGCACGGCAGCTCGCCTTACGGCCGCACGCAGGATCGACGACGAGGCGCGATGACGGACTTCGACGATCTCGACGACGCCGCGAAGGTCCGCTACAGCCAGGCGGAACTTGCGGCCACGTTTGCTCAACTGAGCGCGGTGCTGGATCGGCTGGCTGCGTTGCGGACCACCGCCGCGGACCCCGACGGCGACGTCCGGCTCACCCTGGGTCCGGACGGCAGGTTGCTTACTCTTTTCATCGACGAATCGGTTCCGAGCCGGCTGACCCACCTCGGGCTCGAGGAGAAGATCAACAATCTGCTGGCAGAGGCCAACATCGTCGCCGAGAAATCCAGGCGGGAGAGTTACTGATGTCCTCACTAGGGTGGCTCGGGTGACGACGCGCCCCTTCGTGCCTCCGCCCCGCGAGCCGGCACCGGAGACCGGCGGCGGCAAGATCGCCGTCGACGCGCCGATCGCCGCGCCTGTGCCGCCTCCGCGCAGCATCTGGGGAATCGTGTTGCCGATCGGCCTGGTCGTCGGCGTGGTGGGCTTCATCGTCGCGATGTACGTCTCCGGTCAGCGGTCGCTGGCCAACGGGTTCGCGATCTTCCCGCTGATCATGCTGATGAGCATGGGCGGCATGCTGTTCCGCGGGCGCGGCGCCGCCCAGCGCATGCCCTGGAGCCAGCTCGAGCAGTACCGCCGCGAATACTTCGCCCGGCTCGACGAGGTCCGCGACGAGGTCACCGAGGCGGCCCGCAAGCAGTGGGCGCACCGGGCGCACAGCCATTGGCCGCCGTCGCAGCTGGTCAGCGTGGCCGGCTCGCCCCGGATGTGGGAACGCCGCCCCGGCGACCCGGAGTTCGGCGTCGTCCGCCTCGGCACCGGCAACGTGGCGCTGGCGATGACCATCGACACCCCGCAGATCCCGGCCGCATCCAAGATCGAGCCGGCGACGGGCCACGCCCTGCGCAAGTTCTTGATCGAGCAGCGCCACGTGCGCAACATGGCCCGCGTCGTCTGGCTGGAACGCCAGCCCGGGGTGTCGCTGGTCGGCGACATGGAAGCGGTGCGCGGCGTCGCTCGGTCCATGATCTGCCAGCTCGCCGCCTTCCACAGCCCCACCGATCTGCAGATCATGGTCGTCTCGTCGGCGCCGTCGCGATGGGACTGGATCAAGTGGCTGCCGCACTGCCAGCACACCGCCGTCCGCGACGGCTGCGGCGAGCGACGGCTGCTGTTCTCCTCGCCTGCCGAACTCGAGGGCTTCGCCGGCGACGAGCTGCTCGACCGCAAGGAATGGACGCCGCCGCCGTCCGGCCTCCACGGCGGACCGGATCCGTCGGCGCCGCCGCTGTGGGTGATCGTCGACGACCACTGCGGCGCGGCCGACGACTGGGCGGCCATCACCGGCAAGCGCGGCGTGGGCCGGGTCTGCTTCGTGCGGCTGGCTCCGGAGCCGACGACGGGTGTCGGCTTCGACCCGGACAGCACCTACCGGCTGTCGGACGGCGTGCTGCGCAAACGGGCAGGGGCGATGCTGCGGTGAGCGCACCTCATGAACTCGAAGACGCGTTCTACGCCGTCGCCGACACGATGACGATCGCCGAGGCGGAGCGGTTCGCCCGCACGCTGTCGGCGTGGCGCCCAGTGGGGTCGGCGTCCGTCGTCACGTCTGACGGCCCTGCACGAGACTTGTTGGAAGTGCTGGGAATTCGCGACGCCCGCAAGCTCGACGTGGACCGGCTGTGGTCGGCGCGACGCACGCAGAACCGGCTGTGGATGCGGTTCCCGATCGGCTTGGACCCCTCCGGCGAGGTGGTCGAGCTGGATCTCAAGGAGACCTCGCAGTACGGCATGGGCATGCATTCGGTGCTGATCGGGTTCTCCGGCTCGGGCAAGTCGGAGACGATCATCACCGAGGTCACGTCGCTGGCGCTGACCCATTCCCCCGAGACCGTCAATGTCGCGTTCCTGGACTGGAAGATGAAGTCGGCGGGCATCGTGCTCGAACGGTTCCCGCACGTCGTCGCCAGCGTCAGCAACCTCGGCGACGAGATGCACCTGGTCGAGCGCATGCTCGAGGCACTCGAGGGCGAGCTGGACCGCCGCGGCGCGTTGTGCGCCGCCACCAACTGCAAAGACCTCAACGTCTACAACGAGAAGCGGCTCATCGACCCGTCGCTGGAACCGGTGCCGGCGTTGGTGGTCATCATCGACGAATACCAGGAGCTGTTCGGCAGCGAGCTGGGCAGCAAGTTCATCGACCTCTGTTGGCGGATCGTGCGTCAGGGCCGGTCGCTGCATGTCTTCCTGCAACTGGCCGGCCAGACCGTCGACGTGCACCGGCTGCAGAAGATCCGCAGCCTGATCGGTTTCTTCATGGCGCTGCGGACCGGCACCGAGGAAGACTCGCGGGAGGCCATCGGCTCGGCGATCGCGGCCCATCTTCCCGAAAAGGGCAGGGAGGGAACGGGTTACCTGCGTGAGGGGCAGCGCCCGCCGCGTGAGTTCCGCGCGTTCTACAGCTCGCCGCCGTTCGTGCCGCCGCCTGAGACGGGTCCCGCGCCGCAGGCCGCCGCCGGCACGTGGTTTTCGCCGAGGCCGTTCACCGCCACGGTCGCCGAGGACGAGGACGGCCTGCTGGCCACTCCCGCGCTCAACGGCCAGGAACCCGAACAGCCCCAGCCGGCGCCGCTGCCCGCCGCCCCGGGTGAGCTGCCGCCCACGCTCGTCGACACCATCGTCGAGTCACTGCGTGCCACGGGTGCGCGGCCGCCGCGGCAACTGTGGCTGCCGCCCTTGAACAAGCCCGCCGCCGCCGACGAACTGGTCCGGCTGTACCGAGGCAAGCCGTGGGACGTCGACTACGGCGACAACGCCGGCCTGGCGTTCCCGGTCGGCATCGAGTACCGGCCGCGCCAGCACCGCCAGGACGTGCACACCTTGGATCTGCTGACCGCCAACGGGCTGGTGATCGGTGCGCCGCAGTCGGGCGTCACCACCACGCTGATGACGATGATGACGACGGCCGCGCTGATGTACCGCCCGGAGCGGGTGCAGTTCTACTGCGTGGCGGCCGGCGGGCCGAGCCTGGCCGCGGTCGCCGGCCTGCCGCACGTGGCGGGCTTGGCCCCGGCGCTGGACCGCGAGGGCGTCGGCCGCATTCTGGCGACCGTGCAGGGCATCGTCGCCGAGCGCGAAGCCATTTTCGCCAAGACCGGCTTGGACATGGACGAGGTGCGGCGGCGCAAGTTCGGGCCCCAGCCGCAGCCGGTTCCGGTAGCCGGTGGTGACGTCGTGCTCGTGATCGACGGCTGGGCGACCTTCGCCACCGAATACCCCCAATATGTCGACCACATCGTGGCTTTGGGTCGTGCGCTCAGCTACGGCGTGCACATCGTGGTTTCGCACACCAGCTACCTGCAGGGCTTCAAACAGGCACTGAAGCCGCTGGCCACCGCGCGGATCGAACTGCGGCTCACCGATCCCGGCGACTCCGAGATGGACCGGGTGCTGGCACGCAAGGTGCCCAAGAACATCCCCGGCCGCGGCCTGACCAAAGCCGGGATGCATCTGCTGATCGGTGTGCCGGAGCTGGCCGAGCAACCGCAAGGACGAGTCGACGCACGCTCCGTCGGCGCCGTCGTCGCCGCGCATTCCGGCGTGCGCAAGGCCGCGACCGTGAGCCGGCTGCCGGAGTCGGTGCCCTACGAAGAGGTCGCACGACGGGCGGGCCGCCCTGCCCGTCGCGGCCTGCTGGCGTTCGGGCTGTCAGAGACCGACCTCGGTCCGGCCTACCTCGACCTCGACGACCACCCGCACGCTGTTGCGGTCGGGGCACCGCGGTCGGGACGCACCAATTTCCTGCGCACCCTGTGCCGCGCCATCACCTCGCAGTACACCCCCGATGAGGCGCGGCTGGTGATCCTCGACCCGCGACGCACGCTGTTCGGGGTCGTGCAGGGCGCTCACCTCGGCGAGTACGCCTACACGCAGACCGCAATCCGGGAGGCGGTCCGCAAAGTGGTCACCGAATTGGACAGCCGCCAGCCGCCGCCGGGCACCACACAAGAAGAAATGATGACGAAGAAGTTCTGGTCCGGTCCGGAGATCTTCGTCGTGATCGACGACGCCGGGCTGTGGCCGGTGATGGACAATCCGCTGGCTGCGCTGGCCATGCACGTCGAGCAGGCCCGCGACACCGGGCTACACATCCTCGCCGGCACGGCGGTGGCGAACTGGAACCAGGTGGCGATCGGAAGTTCGCTGCTGGGCAAGATGCGCGCTTCGCTCACCCCGACCCTGATCCTCGACGGCCGCCGCGACGCCGGCAAGATCGTCGGCGACCTGGTCGCCGAGCCGCAGCGTCCCGGCAAGGCGATCTACTTCACCCGATCAGCGACCACCGGCGCGCTGATCGCGTGGACCAACCCGCCGGCACTGCCCACGGGGCCGACGTCTTGACCCAGCAAACCGTGCCTGAAGAATTCCACAGGGCCGATATTGGCGCTGTGGCATGTCTCACGGCCGGTTAGGATCATTTCGTCACGTTACGACGGTCGGGAGGAAACACATCCATGCTTGTCGATCCAGCGCTGTTGGGCGCCGCCGCGTCGACGGAAACCGCCGGAACCGCCACCATGGCGTCAGCCAGCGCCGCCGCCGCGCCCGCCATCTCGGCCGTGCTGCCCCCGGGTTCTGACTCGGTGTCGGTGCGGGCCGCCGCAGTGCTCAACGCCCGCGGCGCGGAGACCACGGCGATTCTCGCGGACTACATCGCGATGCGTGGCCTGTACGCGGGGGCGATCGGCAGCAGTGGCGCCACCTACTCGACGGTGGAGGGCATCAACGCAGCCACCGCTGCGTTGGGCGGCTAACCGGCTACATGCCTGGGGTTGAATGGGGCGCGATGCCGCCCGAGGTCATCGCCGCGCAAGTGACCAGCGGGGACGGCGGCGCCAGCCTGACAGCAGCCATCGCGGCGTACCAGGAACTCGTGGCGACGCTCACCACCGAAGGTGCCACCATGGGCGCGACTGCGGCAGGCACCGCAGCCAGCGGATGGGAAGGTCTGGGCGGCACCGCGATGGTGGCCACCGCAATGCCCTACGTCGCGGCGCTGGAGGCGCTGACCGCATGGATCGAGCAGGCGGGCACTGCGGCAGCGGCGATCCTGGACGCCTACCACACCACGCGTGCGTCGCTGATCCCGGTGCCGGCCTGTGAGACCAACCGAGCGCAGTTCGCCGCCGCCGTGGCGGCCGGCATTTTCGGCTGGCCTGAGGCCGTCGCACTCGAGGGTCAGTATCAGGAGTACTGGGTCCAAAACGCCAGCCTCGCCGGCTCCTACGAGGGCGTCGTCACCGGAATCCTCGCGCCGCTGGCCACTCCGCCGCCGCCTGCGCCGTTGACCGCGAACCCGGCCGGACCCGCCGCCCAGGCCGCCGCCGTCGGGGAGGCCGCCGCCAACGGCGCGGTGAACGCAAGCATGCACAGCAGCCTGCAAGGCGTCAACGAGGCAGCCAGCGGCACCCAAGCCGGCGCGGCGCCCGCCGAGGCGGCGCAATCGATGCTGTCCAGCGCCCCGCAGATGCTCGGCCAGCTGAGCCAGCTGCCCCAGATGGCGAGCCAGGCACCGCAGTTGCTTGGCCAGTTTCCCCAGATGCTCAGCCAGTTCCCGCAGATGGCGATGGGCATGCTGGGTCCTCTCACCAGCGGCATGAACGCCAGCTCCGCCGCAGACATGGCAGCCCTGGAGAAGGCCGGCGCGGATGTGGCTCCCGTGGCGGCCGGCACCGACGCCGCCGCGCGCACCGGCAGCAGCGGACTGTCGGGCAGTAGCGCGGTGATGTCCAGCTTTACGCGGCCGACCAGCAGCTTCAACGCTCCCGGGCCGCCGAAGCTGCCGACCGGATGGTCCGCGGCCACACCCGCAGTCCCAGAGGTTGCCTCCTCGGCACAGCCGGCGATGGCCGGCGGAACCGGCGGCCTCTACGGTGCGCCGGGCATGATGCGCGATGACCGCAGCCAAGAGAACGCCAAACCGGTGCGCACGGTCCAGCTGACCACCGCGCCCGCTGCGGGGAGGGGGGAATAACCGAAGAAATTGGTGCACGGACCACCGTTTCGTGCGGCTTAGACTCAGACGGACAGCAAACAAACCCGAAAGAAGACATAGATGGCGGATTCGCAGTTACTCGTCACTCCCGACCAGATGCGCAGCGCTGCCCAGCAGCTCGAGCAGCTGCGCGACCAGGCCAACGCCACCCTGCAGAACTACCTCAACGCCGCCCATGACGTGCATTCATCGCAAGGCTGGTACGGCATGGCGGCCAGCACGAACATCACCACTACCGAAGAAATTCACAACGCTCAGATGAAGCTCACCACGCAATGGGGCGAGCTGATCAACACGCTGCGGCAAGCTGCCGACAACTACGAGCATCAGGAACAGAGCTCTCAGTCCACCATCGCCGGCGTCGCGAATTCGCTTTAGTCAGAAGGGGTTTCAGTCATGGACGGAATGTTCGTCTACAACCCGGCGATGCTGCCGGACTATGTGCAGTCCATCTCCACGGCCAGCGCTCAGCTCGAGGACGTCCGCAGCCAGGCGCAGAACGTGCTGGCGCATGTGCGCTCGGTGTTCGACTCCCGCGGTGGCGGCGCCTTCGAGCAGGCCCAGATGATGATCAACTCCGGCATCGACGCCGGCAAGGAGGTCATCATGCGGCACTCGCAGGTGGTCGGCAACGCCCATGAGGACATGGTCGCTACCGACGTCTCGGCGGCGCAGTCGTTCGGGTTCTGACCCTCAGCAAACCTAGACCAGGGGAGGCCCTGCCGCGGAGACACCGCAGGGCCTCCCCTGTCTGATGTGAGAGAACCGATGGCTGATCTGACCACCACCACCGCCGGCATCTGGGTGCTGCAGGCGCTGCTCGGCGTGGAGACCATGCCGGTGACGCTGCGGTTGCGGCCGTACATTCCGTCGGTCGATTCCGGACCGACGGTCGCGACCGTGGCCGGCGAGCGCCCGCTGACGCAGACCGCCGAGTACGCGAGCCTGGTCGCAGCCGGCGTCATCGGCGCCGACGGCCGGGTGGACGACGCGGTGCGCGACTGGATGGCGGTGGTCGGCCGGCCCGAACGCGAAGTCGTCGTCGCCATCCGCCGCCCAGCCGAGGACTCCGACGGAGCGATCCAGGAACGGACTCTGTCGATGTGCCGGCGCGGCCGCTGGCTGGCGATGATCGCCCGCAGTGGCGACGAGGTCGTGCTCGCCCCGGTCGGCGAGACCGCGTCACCCGACGAGCAGCTTGGCTTGATTTCCGACACGGTCCTGCATGCGTTCGGCGACGCCCCGCCGGCCGCCATCGACGGGGTCAACTTGCCCACTGATGCGCTCAAAGCGGCGATGGAAGCGGCTCGCGGCGGTGACCGCTGGGCGGTCGCCAACGCACTGGCGCGCCTCGGTCTGGCACCAGACCAGGTGGCCGCGCTGGTGGCTGGTTTGCGGTTGGACGAATCCGCGATGGCGGTGGTCTCGGTCATCGACCACGGAGTGGCCCGCACAATCCACCCCGATGTGCTCGGCGTATACGACACCGCCAGCGGGCGGTTCAGTCTGAGCACCACCAGCGCGCCCGACGGGTCGAGCTGGACCAGCATCTGGCCGGCCACACCGGGGTCGCTGCGGCAGGACCTGGCTCGGCTGCTTTCAGTGCCCCGGCCCACCGCATACCCGGTTTGACCTCCGGTTTTCCAAGACTCAAGCGACGATAAGGTACTGACACATGGCGTTGAACCTGGCGAGCGGCCTGCAGGTGTCGGCGCACTTCTTCTGGCAGCGCCGCAACGCCGCCGCGCTGTCACACCACGGCGTGCGCATGGAGTTCGATCCGGTGCAGCGCCAGCGCGCGTCCCTGCTGCTCGGCTTCGTCTTCGCGCTGCTCGGGGTGGCGCTGATGTTCCTGCTCTCGTGGTTCAAGCCGGCGGGGCAGGTGGGTAAGTCGACGATCCTGGCCGACCGCGACACCGGAGCAGTGTTCGTGCTCGTCGACGGGCGGCTTCATCCGGCGCTGAATCTGGCCAGCGCGCGGTTGATCGCCGGGCAGGCCGCCAATCCGACGTTCGTCAAAGCCACCGAGCTCTCCAATTACCCGCAGGGTCCGACGGTAGGCATTGCCGGAGCGCCGATGGCGATGCCGTTGCGCACTTCCGACGCCTCGCAGTGGGCGATCTGTGACACCGCGGCCTCGGGCAAGGCCTCTGCGCCGCCGACTGTGACCGCGATCGGCGGCCCGCTGACCGTCGGACAACGGGCGCAGCAGCTGACCGCCCCCAAGGCGGTGCTCGTCACGCACAACGACACGACCTATGTCATCTGGGGCGGCCACCGTTCCCAAGTCGACCTGTCGAACAAGGCTCTTGCTCTCGCACTCGGATTGGATTCCGCTGCGCCACAACCAGTTTCGATATCCAACGCATTGTTCGACGCGCTGCCGGCCACTGAGCCGATCACGACGCCCACGGTCCCGAACGCCGGCGCACCGGGCGGCTGGAACCTGGCACCCGGCGCTGTCGTCGGGTCAGTGCTGTCGGTGCGCGACCTGCAAACCGGCGAAGACACCTTCTATGTGCTGCTGACCGACGGGGTGCAGCGGATCTCGCCGTTCGTGGCGTCGCTGCTGCGCTCGGCCAACTCGTTCGGCAATCCGCTGCCGCTGGTGGTGGCACCGGACAAGCTCGCCCACGTGCCCGTCGTCAACTCACTGCCGGTGGGCTATTACCCCACCACCCGGCTGACGTTCGTCGACACCGCGGCCAATCCGGTCACCTGTGTTGCGTGGTCCAAGGGCTCGACGGACCGTTCCGCGGTCACCACCGTGCTGTCCGGCAAGGGCCTGCCCATCCCGGTGGGCGCCGACTCGCGGCTGCTGCAGCTGGTCAAAGACGCCCGCGGCCCGGCGTCCATCGAGGCCGATCAGGTATACATGGCGCCGGGTGCCACCAACCTGGTGATGACCACCAGCGCTGCGCCGGAAGCCACCACCCGCGAGTCGCTGTGGTGGATCAGCGACCAGGGGGCGCGGTACGGCATCTCGCTCGACGACGCGTCGCTGCGAGCTCTGGGCATCACCCCGGGCATGGCCCGGCAGGCGCCGTGGCCGCTGATCCGCGTGTTCGCCGCTGGCCCGGCGCTTACCCGAGCGGACGCGCTGACGCAGCACGACACCGTGTCCGCGCCGGCGGAGGCGGCCCCGCTCGGCCAGCCCCAATAACGATTTTGAACAAGGAGACCGATCCAGCCGTGACCGAACGTGACGACTTCCTCCAAGAGCATCTCGGGCCGCCGCCGGATGACGAGCCCGCTCCCGCGCACGCCGCGCAAGACCCGCCCGACGCCGCGGAGCAGCCGAGCACCCGCCCCGAGCCGGTAGTGCCCCGCTCCCCGGAGCCGGGTGTTCGCCCGTACGAGGGCGCGCCGCCGCAGCAGTGGCCGACGCCGCCGGAGCCGGGCGCTGCGGCGCAAGGCGCGCACTACCGCACCGGACCGGCAAGCTATCCCCCGCCGAGCCGGCAACCTCAGCAACCGCCTACAGCCGGCGGCCCCACCTCCTCGGAAACCGGCCGGATGTTCAATCCGGGCCGGCCGGAACGCCCGTCGGGATGGCCGCCGGCACGCGAGCCCGCGACGCCGGGTCAGCGGCCAGGCCCAGGCTGGCAGCAGCAGCCCGCGCCCCGCTGGCAGGAACCACCGACCCCGCCGACGAACTGGTCCTACGTGGACAGCATCCGCACCAGCGAACTGGTGCCGACCCGTAAGCCGCCGCCCGGTCGGGGCTGGCGCCGGGCGGTGTACAAGGCGACGTTCGGGCTGGTGAACCTGGGCCGGTCGCCGGACGAGCTGCGCCAGGCCGAGCTGGAAGCCAAGATTCGCTCGGTGCTGCGTGGGCACTACAAGATCGGTGTGCTGGGCAAGGGCGGCGTCGGCAAGACCACGATCGCCGCCAGCGTCGGCTCGATCCTGGCCGAGCTGCGCCAGGACGACCGGGTGGTCGCCATCGACGCCGACACCGCATTCGGCAAGCTGGGCAGCCGCGTCGACCCGCACGCCGCGGGCTCGTACTGGGAACTCGCCGCCGACGACCACCTCGACACGTTCGCCGACGTCCGCAGCCGCGTCGGCAACAACTCCGCCGGGTTGTTCGTGCTCGCCGGCGAGGCGTCCACCGCGCGGCGCCGCGTGCTCGACCCGGCCGTCTATCGAGAGGCCGCACAGCGGCTGGACCGGCACTTCACGATCTCGATCGTCGACTGCGGCTCGACGATGGACAGCCCCGTCACCCAGGAGGTGCTGCGCGACCTCGACGCGCTGATCGTGGTCTCGTCGCCGTGGGTGGACGGCGCCGCCGCCGCCGGGCAGACCATGGAGTGGCTGGCCAACCGCGGCCTGACCGGGCTGCTGCACCGCACCGTGGTGGTGCTCAACGACTCCGACGGCCACGCCGACAAGCGCACGCGCAACATTCTGGTGCAGCAGTTCGCCAGCCGGGGCCAAGTGGTGATCGAGGTGCCGTACGACTCCCATCTGCGGCCCGGCGGAGTCATCGACGTGTCGACGGAGATGTCGCCGAAGACCCGCCGCAAGATGGTCGAGATCGCCGCCGCGATCGCAGAACATTTCCCGGCGACGACGGACGCGCCGCGGGAGAGGCGATGACCGCTTCGAGGGGACCGCGGTGACGACGTACCAGTCGCCCGCGACCGCCGCGGCGCCGACGGCTGCTCCGCCGGCCGTTCCGCCGTCGTGCCGGGTGTCCATCCTGGCCGGCGACTCGCATCAGATCGACCTCGTGCTGCCGTCGGCGGCTCCGCTGTCCACCCTCATCGATCCCACCGTCGCCGCCATCAACAAGGTGCTGCGCGGCCGCGGCGCCCCCGAATTGCCCAGCGCGACATACGAATTCGCACGGGTGGCCGGGATGGCGGCGCTGGCGTCGGACGTGTCGCTGGCCGGTCACAACATCGTCGACGGCGAGGTCCTCGTACTCACGCCCGCCGGCACCGCCGAACGGTTCGGCCCGGTGGTCGAGAACGTCTCCACCGCGCTGGCGCAGTACGCCTCGGAGCACTTCGTGCGGGTCAGCGCCGAAACCGCGATGGCGGTGGCTGTCGCGATCATGGGCGGCGCACTCGCCGTCGCCGGCGCGCTGTTGTGGCGGCTGCGCTGGGCATCCGAAAGTTCCGTCCTGGTCCCTGCACTGCTGGCGGGGGTGGCGCTCGTGCTCGTCGGGGTCGCGGTGCTGGGCACCCGGCTCGGCGCGCTGCGCGTGGTCAACGACGGCGCGGCGTGGGCGGCGATCGCATTGGCCACGCTGGCCGCTGCCACGGTTCCGCCGGGCGGAAACCCGGGCGCTCCGCACGCGTTTTTGGCCGCGGTCACCGCAGTCGCCGCCACCTGGCTCCTCGCGCGGCTGACGGGTCGCTACTTCGCCGCGGTCGCCGCGGTGATCACCGGCGGAGCAGGGGTGATCACCGCCTCGGCCATCCGGATGTATTGGGCGGTCCCGGCACCACGGCTGGCGGTCGGCATGCTGGTCGCGGTGCTCGTCGCGACGGCGGCGGCGCCGGCTGTCGCGCTGTGGCTCGCCAAGGTGCCGCGCCAGACCTTCGGCTCGATCACCGGACGAGACATCTTCGCCCGCGCCGCCGGACAGCCCGAAGACACCGTCTCGCCTGTCGAATCGGGGCCACCCGCCGACGTCACTCTGACCGGTGAACAGGTGGCGGCTGCCGCCCGGCGGTCGAACACCGTGCTGACCGGCGTGCTGCTGGGGATCGCCGCGCTCACGGTGCCGTCAGCGCTCGTCGCGGTGACACCGGGCGCCGACCAGCAGTGGGCGCAGCTGGTGGTCGTCGGTACGGTCGGCATGATTCTGATCTTGCGCGCCAGGGCTTTTCGCGACCGCCGGCATGCCATCATCCTGGTGCTGGCCGCCACCGCCGCAATGATCGGTGCTGCCGCGCGCTACGGATTCCATTCCGCGGCAAGCGATTCCACTGCCGCACTGGTCGCCGCGGGCGTGGCGATCGGCATTGCGCTCGCGGGTCTGCTGGCTGCCACCGTGGTGCCGCCGCGGGTGTTCTCACCGCCGGTGCGCAAGGTCGTCGAATACACCGAGTACGTGTTGTTGGCGCTCATCGTGCCGTTCGCCGCGTGGGCCGTCGGCCTGTTGCACTACATCCGCTACCACTGATGTGCGGCGCATCGGTTCGGGCAGCAGCAGCTGCCACTGCCGCGGTCGCGCTGCTGGCCGCCAACCTGCTGATGCCGGCAGCGGCAGTGGCGATCGATCCGCCGACGATCGATCCCGGGGCGCTGCCTCCCGACGGTGTCCCGGGCCCCGACCAGGAGATGAAGCAGGACAACACCTGTGCGGCACCACTTACCGTCGCCGTCCCAGATGTCACCCAGCCCGCGCCCGGAAACGTCATGCTTGCGATTCCGCAAGCCTGGAAGTTCTCCACCGGCGCCGGCGTGACCGTCGGCCTCATCGACACCGGCGTGACACCGAACCCGCGACTGCCCGCGCTGGCCGCAGGTGGCGACTACGTGATGGGGCTCGCCAACGGGGGTCTGACGGACTGTGATTCGCACGGCACCATCGTCGCGTCGATCATCGCCGCCCACCCGTCGGATCCCGCGGCCAAACCACCGCCGATGCCGGCCGGCGTGGCGCCGCCGCCACCGCCACCGCCACCTCCGGCGTCACCGTTTCCCACCACTCCCCCACCACCGCCACCCAAACCGTCGACGGTGACCGTCACTGCGCCACCTCCTCCACCGCCACCGCCGCCACCGGGCGAAGAGCCACCACCGCCCGACGCCCCCGCTGCGGGGCCGGGTGACGAGGGCGGCGACCAGCCGGTGCCCCCTCCGCCGCCCGGCAGTCCGGACGGTGTCGTCGGCGTCGCTCCGGACGCGGCGCTGATCTCCGTGCGCCAATCGTCGGCGGCGTTCGGTCCGGCCAAGCCGTCTGCCGGCGACGAAGGCGAGCGGCGCGAAAAGGCTGGCGACATCGCGACATTGGCGCGCGCGATCGTGCACCTGGCGAACTTGGGCGTGGACGTCATGAACATCTCGGTGACGGCATGCATCAATGCGGCCGCGCCGATCGACCAGGCCGCGCTCGGTGCGGCAGTGCGATATGCCGCGGTCGAGAAGGACGTGGTGATCGTCGCGGCAGCCGGCAATGTGGGCGAAGAGAACTCCTGCGGGCAGAACCCGGTGTTCGATCCGCTGCGTCCCGACGATCCACGCGACTGGCACGAGGTGACGACGATCGTCACGCCCGCCTGGTTCTCCGACTACGTGCTGGCTGTCGGCGCGGTGGCCCCGGACGGTCAGCCGCTGCCCAAGAGCATCGCCGGGCCGTGGGTGGGGGTGGCGGCGCCAGGGCTGCAGATCATGGGATTGTCGAGCCTGGACGGCGCACCCGTCAACGCGCTGCCCGCCCGTGAGCCGGGTAAGGCGAATCCGTTCTGGGGCACCAGCTTTGCGGCTGCCTACACCAGCGGGGTGGCCGCGCTGGTACGTGCCAAGTATCCGCAACTCACAGCGCACCAGATCATTCGCCGCATCACCGCGACCGCGCACAACCCGCCCCGCGGCGTCGACAACACCGTCGGCTACGGCGTGATCGACCCCGTCGCGGCGCTCACCTTCGACGTCCCCCTCGGCGATCCGAAGCCCCCCGAACGGCTCACCTCGTTCCTGCGGGTTCCACCGCCCGCGCCGGCACCGGATCTGCGGCCGCGCCACACCGCGCTGATCGGCGCCGCCGTGGTCGTCGCAATCGTGGCCGGGGTGACCGGGGCGGCCGCGCTGCGCAGGAGGAAGTCGTGAGAGAGCGGACCATCGGGGTGGCCCTTACCATCCCCGCGGTGATCGGCGCTGAGGTCGTCGTGCTGGCCGGACTCGCGCTGTTCCCTCCCACCCGAGGCCCGTGGTGGCCCGTTGCGGTGATCGCCGTGATCGCCATCGCGGCTCTGCTGGTGACGGTGCATCGGCGCAGTGCGGTGGGCTGGCTGGTTGCGCTGCTGCGATTTTGGCGACGACGGCGGCGCGGCCCAGTGGTGGTGCCCGCGGCGGTGGACATCCCGCACGGCTCGCAGCTGTACGGAGTGCGGATCGACGGCGGCGAGGCGATCACCATGGTCGCGGTCTCCGGGCAGGCGTATTCGCCGACCGTCCTCACCGGCTCGGCGACCGCGCTGACGCCCAACCTGCTGCCGCTGGATGCGCTCACCGCGCTGCTCGATCAGCCGGGCGGCATCCGGTTGGCGGGTATCGACATCGTGGCCAGCGGGGTGCGGGTGCGGCGCGGCATCGGCTACCCGCCGCTGTACAGCACGCTTCTGGCGGACCGGCCCGCTGCCGGGCAGCGGACCACGTGGCTGGTGGTGCGTCTGGACATGGCACGGTCGAGCAATGGGCTGCGGTATCGCGCGTCGGTCGGAGCGGCCGCGGCGGCGGCTACCGAGCGGATCGTCAACGCGCTGCTGCAGCGCGAAGTTCGTGCCAGCGCATTGACGGCAAAGGATCTCGACGCCGCGATGACCGAACTCGGCGCTGGCTTGGTCACGCCCGCTCAGGTGCTGGAAAGCGTTGATGCCGAGCCGGTTTCGGCCGCACGGCGTGCCACACCCACGGAGGCCTGGAGAACGATCCGGCAGCATCCGGGGTTCTTGAGTTCGTACTATTTCTCGGCCGAGGACATCACCACCAACGCGTTGAACCAGATGTGGGCGCTGCATTCCGACGCGGTGGTGCAAACCGTGTCGTTGACCAAGAAGCGCAGCCGCACCGACGGGCGCGCCTGGGTGTCGGCGATGGTGCGGCTGTCCGACCCGCAGCCGCCGGCGAATCCGCCCACGCTCTACCTCAATACGCTGCCGGGCGAACAAGGACCGGCTGCGGTGCGCTGCGTGCCCGCCGCGCGCAGGTTCGACCGGCTACCCGCGCGGCCATTGGACAAAGAAGGCCTCGACATTCCCATCGGGTCGTCGGGCGTGTTGGTGGGCACCACCTTGCGCGGCGACTTGCTGCTGATGGCGCTGACGGATCCCGACCAATCCACCCGCATCAGCATGAAGACGTCGGCGGCATACACCCGTCAGTTGCTGGTGCGCGCTGCCGCAGTCGGCGAACGGATCGCCATCTACACCGACAACCCCCGTCGCTGGACCACGCTCGAGCAACCGCTGATCGCCCTCGTCGACCGCAGCCACCCGCCCGAGTTCGTGCCGTCGATCATCGTCAGCGACCGCGCCGCCGGCCCGCCGCCCGCGGGGCTGGCGTCAACCGTGATCAGCCTGGACGATTCGGAACACCAAGCGGCCGCGGATATTTCGTTCACCCAGACGTCGCCGTCGATGGTACGGATCACCACCGCGGCGTTCAGCGCCGACGTGCACATCGCAACCTTCAAGGCCGAACAACCCTTCCTGGGCCAGCCCGTCGACGAGATGGCACTCTGAGGACCGCTATGACATCGCCGAACGATCAGCGCCGCGCGTTCGACGCCGCGATCGAAAGTTACAAAGCAGGCAACACCGCTGCCGCGCTCAGCGCGTTCCGCTCGATCACCGCGGCGCAGCCCGCGATGTCGGATGCCTGGTTGGGCCGACTGGCATGCGGTGACCTTGATATCGCGGTGCTGCGCGGCGCGCACGAGAATTCCCGGTCGCTGTACCGCGAAACGCGCCGAATCGGGCTCGTCGACGGGGACCTGCACGCTCGGATCGACGCGCCACTGTACGTGACGATGCCGGTGTGGTCCCGCGCGACGATCGCGCTGGCATATGCGACAGCGTTGATAGCCGAGCGCGATTTCGCAACCGCGATGAAGGTGCTGGAGGATCCGGTGGTCACCGGTGACGCGATGGCCGCGCAGTGGTGTCAGTTCGTCACCGCGGCCGCGTATCACATCGCGAAGCGGTGGCCGGATGTCCTTGTCGCGACGGCGAAGTCG
Source organism: Mycobacterium sp. NGS39 (assembly GCF_059812765.1). NCBI lineage: Bacteria > Bacillati > Actinomycetota > Actinomycetes > Mycobacteriales > Mycobacteriaceae > Mycobacterium > Mycobacterium sp. NGS39. The sequence goes on from NZ_JCALDH010000009.1 coordinate 148,485, forward strand.
CCGCCGGCGCACGCCACGCACGTCATCGCCGATCTGACGGCCGCGGTCGATACCCTGGCCGCCTCCGCCGCAGCCAGCCTCGGTCAGTTCCAGACCGCGCTCGACCGCGCCGCCGCAGTTTCAACTGGCAACCAGTACATCGCCGCCGACGCAGCCCTGACTAAGGGCTGGTGCTTGCGCGAGCTGGGGCAGGAAGACGACGCACGAATCAGCTTCGAGCAGGCGACCGCCAACGGTGTGCTGCTGGACGCCGCTCGGCAGGCGCTGGCGAATCCCGGTTACCGGCTGGTGGTCACTGATGCCGAAACCATTGCCACCCGCACCGATCCCTGGGATCCCGATACGGAGACCAGCCGCGAGGAACGGGCGGCTGCCGCGCTGGCCGACCAGAAGGAGAACGCGCTGGCCGCCGCACAGGCCAAGCTCGACGAGCTCATCGGGCTGGCCGGCCCCAAGGAGCAGATCACCGTGTGGCGCACCGAGATTCAGATCGACCAGATCCTGGCCGCCCGCGGTGAGGAGACGTCGACCACGCATGAGAATCACATGGTGCTGGAGGGTCCGCCCGGGACCGCGAAGACGTCGTTCGCGCGGATCGCAGCCGAGTTCCTGTTCGGCCTCGGCAAGATCGAGCGGCCCACCGTCGTCGAGGTCACCGAAGAGGACCTGGTCGTCGGGTACATCTCGCAGACCGCCGCGCGGATGAAGGAAGTCTGCGAATCTGCTTTGGGCGGAGTGCTTTTCATCGACGAGGCCTACCGACTCGCGCCGGAACACGAAGGCCACTCCTTCGGCAAGGACGCCATCAACACGCTGCTGAAGTACATGGAAGATTACCGGGACCGTCTGGTGGTGATCGTCGCCGGATACCCCAAGGAGATGCGCCGGTTCATGAAGACCAATCCCGGTCTGGCATCACGCTTCCACCTGACGTTGAGCTTCGAAAGCTACACCCCCGAGGAGATCGTTCAGATCGGCCAGCACATCGCCCGCAAGGAGAAGATCTCGATCGCCGACAGCGCATGGCCACTGCTCGAGGCGGAGGCGACGCGGCTGCGCAACACCCCGATCGATCACGGCACGGCGCTGGACACGGCGGGCAATGGCCGGTTCGCGCGCAAGGTCGTGATCCACTGCAAACACGAACGCGCCCGTCGGCTGTCCACCACACCGCCGCACCTGCTGGCGCAGGCCTCCAACGACGATTTGATCGTCAACGACGACGACATGCGCCGCGCCATCGCCGCCGCGCTGGCGACACAGTAGGTCCGACCCGCATCAGCTAGCGGCGTCGTTGTTCTTGGCGCCGGTTCGGCCGGTCGCCGTCGTCCCCGTCCCCGAGGCATCGGTGGATCGGTGTGTGCGCGACGGCCGCTGCGGTTTGGTGGCCTGCTGACGAGATGCCGGCTCACCTACGGTGGGTCCTGTTGCAGCCCTTGACTTTTCGGTATCGGCCGTGCGTGACGGCCGGTGCAGTGTCGACGGGGTGGTGTCGCGCGGCGCCGACGATGCTCGCGGCAGCGGTCGCAGGGATTGACGTGTGGTGGCGACGTTCGACGTCGAACGGGCCTGCTGGTCAGACCTCGTTGCGGCGTCATTCGTGTCGGCATCGGCTGCTGTGGTGCCTGTGGTGCCCAGATTGGGCGCCACCCGCCGCAGCAACTGAATCACCGCGGCGTTCAGTCCATTCGGCTGGCCTTGCGGGAACAGGATGTTGTCTTCGGCCCATGCGGTCAATGAGAAGAGGGCCGGCTCGATGATGCTGTTCAACGCGGCCGGTATGCCCAGCCCGTTGACCACTGCGTCGAATGCCCTCGCCGGTGGCCCTTTTAGTTGCGCGAAGATCTGGAATGGGTTGAAGGCCTCGTTGACGGCTGTGACGAGCTGGCGGTATGGCGCGCCTATGGTCGCCGTCGATTGGGTTTCGGCTTTCGTGAGGGAATCGGTGAGTGCCTGGTATCCAGGCAGTTGCGCGCCCACGATCTTGGCGGCGTTGTTGGCGCCCTCGACCACCGCCTTGGCCAGCTGAATGGTCAGTGTCGCCGGGTCGGTCACCGGAATCAGTTGCGCCGGTGTCGGTTCGCCGAAGGGAATGGACCTGTCGTAGCCGGCCTCCACCAAGACTTTGAAGAACGGTTCGACGACGTCGATGAGCTTTTCGGGCACGCCGATCAAGCGCAGCGGATCGAACAGCGGCAGATCGGTGGTGGGAATCCAGTAGTACGTGGTGTCGCCGTATTGCTGAACGACCGTGCCGGGCACGTACTTCGGGCTGGACGGATCCAGGCTGACCTCTTCGCCGTAGAGGGCATGCACGAACACCACGCCCAGTATCGCGTTGGCCGTCGACACCAGGTCGAGCGGGAACTGCGGTGTGTCAGCCAAACCGTCGTACTGGCGGGCGATGTCGATGGTTTTGAAACCGGTGTCGGTGGGTGCGGCGCCGTTGAAGGTGAAGTCGAAGAACGGGATAGTCACGCCTGAAAACCGTTCCGCGATACCGCCATTGGGTCGGTTGCCCATACCGATTCCCACGAAGGTGACATCGGGAACCTGCTCACCGCGCGCCTGGCGAGCCGCGAGTTCGGCCTTCACCTTCATCGACACGACAGTGCTCTGTGAATACCCGAAAACCACGAACGGCCCCTTCTGGCCGGCCATGGCGTCCAATAGCGAGTCGACACCGACGTCGACGGAGTGGTTGATGCCGAGGATCTCTTCTGGTGTCCATACCGCAACTGGCGTGTACCCGTCGGCATCGGGCACGGTTGGAGCGATGAAGTCGCGGATCGCCGATGCCATGAATCCCCGGCTCGGTACGGGAAAGGTTGTGCCGTCCATGATCAGTGCGTTGGTCAGCAGCCGCACATTGAGGAACGACGGCGTCAAGGCCAGTAGCGCCGCGCACACGAAGGCCACGGCGACGAGGAGGGCGCGGGCCGCCGCTGTCCACTGCGGCACCTGAACCATCACCCGCTGACGTCTCAGGTCCCCTCCGGCCTGACGTTCGGTGGACTTGTGGCGCATGATTGCCCTCCGTATCGCAAGCGCGCCGGACTTCCTCTCGGGGGAGCATGCTGTCACATTTCACCAGTAAGCGGTGGAGGGGCGTTCTAACTGCTCGTGCTGTCCCCAACGCCGACTTCATCCACAGCCGTTGCCGCGGCTCCACGCGCGGTGGCCAGTTGTGTCGCCCCCCGGTCCTACCGTCAGCGCCATGACGAACTGGATCAGCACCGTTAGCCGCGATCACGTCGAGCTAGGCGTGCGCGGGCGCTTCACGCAGGCCAATCACGGCAAGCCACACATGCTGCGGCGGATGGCCAAGGGCGACTTCCTTGTCTTCTATTCGCCGAAGACTGCCTTGGATGGCGGCGAGCCGCTGCAAGCGTTCACCGCGATCGGGCAGATCGTCGACGACGAGCCGTATCGGCTCGACGACTCCCCGGACGCCCTGTGGCGCAGGAACGTCGACTTCCTTCCCGCCCACGAGGCACCGATCCGGCCGTTGATCGACGAGCTGCATTTCATCGAGGACAAGAAGCGGTGGGGATACAAATTTCGCTTCGGCGTCTTCAAGATCGACGACCACGATCTCGAGGTCATCAGGACGGCCATGACGAGCTGAATCGGGCGTACCGTCGCGGACGTGAGCAACCTGGACGCCGCGCCCGTCGAGGCCACCTGCGCGGCGTCTGGGCAGGCCGGCGTCGAGGTGCTGCACGCTCGCGACGTTCCGCTGGGCGGCCCTCGGGCATTGCGGGTGCGCAGGACGCTGCCGCAGCGCCAACGTTCGCTCGTCGGGGCGTGGTGCTTCGCCGACCACTACGGCCCTCATGACGTGCGACATGCGCCCGGCATGGTGGTTCCACCGCATCCGCACACGGAATTGCAAACTGTCAGTTGGCTTTTCAGCGGCGAAATCGAGCACCGCGACAGCGGCGGAGTGCACGCTTTCGTCCGGCCGGGTGAGCTGAACTTGATGACGGCAGGGGCGGGAATCTGTCACTCGGAGGTGTCGACGGCAGCGACGACGGTTTTGCATGGCGTGCAACTGTGGGTCGCGCTGCCCGAGGCGCACCGACACACCGCTCGGGGCTTCGCCCACTATGTCCCCCAACCGGTTTCGTTCGACGGATTCACCGCGCGTGTGTTCGTCGGCGCTGTGCACGGCATCGCGTCGCCGGTTGAGGTATTCACCCCGCTGCTCGGCGCCCAACTCGACCTTCGTCCCGGCGCCGCGGCTGACCTCCACGTCGACCCCTCGTTCGAGCACGGCGTGCTGTTGGATCAAGGCGACGTGGCGGTGGCGGGCGTACCGCTGGGCACCGGTGATCTGGCTTGCCAAGGCGCCGGGCACACCGTGCTGAGCATCCAGAACACCGGAGGCGCACCCGCGCGCGTGCTGCTTCTGGGTGGTACGCCGTTCGCCGAAGAGCTTGTGATGTGGTGGAACTTCGTCGGCCGCAGCCATGAGGACGTCGTTTCTTACCGCCAATTGTGGGAATCCGAGGACGAACGCTTCGGTGTGGTGGAGGGCTACGCCGGCACGCCCGCTCGATTGCCGGCTCCTCCCCTGCCCACGACGCGACTTCGACCACGACCTGCGCCGGCCAGAAAGGGAACCGATGACCACCGACAAAACGGGCGCTGAGACCACAGTGGCGCAAGAACCCGATCGGTTCACCATCAGCGTCGAGGGCCGGCCGGTCGGCTTCACCGAATTCAAGGACCGCGATCGTCAGCGGATCTTCGTTCACACCGAAGTCGACGACGAGTTCGAAGGCCGTGGACTCGGCACGATCGTCGTCGGCGAAGCGTTACAGGCCACCAAAGACGCGGGCCTTCGCATCGTGCCGATGTGCGAGCTCGTCGCCGCGTACGTCGACAAGCATGCTGAATACAGCGACGTCGTCGACCCGGCGACACCCGACATCCAAGACTGGCTGCGTAACGCCAGCTGAGCGGGTCAGGGGATCGCGCAAACCCTCCGCACAGTGCCATGCCGTTGCTACTCCGTGCGCGGACGTCCCATCCCGCGCCGTATTCGTTAGACAGGTTTAGTATCGGGGAGGCGGACATCTTTCGATCGGGGCAATGCAAGCCGAGGGGCCGGTCGAAGACCACAACGAAGTAGGCGTTCGAACGCGGCATGCAGCGCCGTGCACTGCAGTTGACTTGAGCGACTTGGAGGGCGGGCAATGACTCTTGGGGGATCGGTTCAGGCGCAGCGGTCTTTTCATTTGATGAACACGCACGTGGTCGCGCGTCTGCTGGGTGTGCTGGCTCTGGTGGCCTTTTCGGTGCTGCTGAGCGCGCCGGGCGCGATTCCTTCCGCATCAGCGGCGCCATGCCCGGATGTCGAAGTCGTCTTCGCGCGGGGAACGTTCGAGCCGCCGGGTGTCGGGGTCACCGGTCAGGCGTTCGTCGATGCGCTGCGCTCACGGCTCGGCGATAGATCCCTTGACGTGTATGCGGTGAACTACCCGGCCTCGCTGGACTTCGCGACTGCGGCCGACGGTGTGATCGACGCCAGCAACAAGGTCCGCGACACGGCGACGAGCTGCCCGAACACCCAGATGGTGCTCGGTGGCTACTCCCAAGGCGCGGCGGTGGCCGGCTACATCACCGCGGATGCGGTGCCTACGGGCTACGACTTGCCCGACGGGATCAAGGGGCCCATGGCTCCAGCGGTGGCTGACCATGTCGCAACGGTGGCGTTGTTCGGGAAGCCGTCCAACGGTTTCTTGAACACCATCGATCGCGATGCGCCGCCGATTACCATCGGCCGCCTTTACACGGCCAAGACCATCGAGCTGTGTGTTCCCGAGGATCCGGTGTGCGCACCGCAGGGCAGCGATAACGGCGCGCACGGACTCTATCCGTTCAACGGGATGGCGGACCAAGCCGCGGAGTTCACCGTCCGCCACCTACGCTCAACCGGATCGAACGAAGCACCGCCGACGCCGGAGAATCACGGGTAGACGATTCGTGGCGCCGTCCACCCGACGTCGGACTGCCTTAGATTCGGGGCGTGAGCGCTGCTGACCCGACCACACCGTTGTGGCGGGCCGCCCAAGTCTTTCGGTTGCTCAGTTGCCTGTATGCGCTGGGCTTTCAGATCGCGATCAACTCGGATCTGAAACACCCGGCGGTCGGCTGGCTGTTGTTCGCGGTGTTGGCGACTTGGAGCCTGGCGTGCGGTGTCGCTTACCTGCGTGGCTTCGGCCGTCGCACCAGCTGGGTCGTCGCCGAGATCGTCGTCGTGGTGCTGCTGATGCTGTCTACGCACTTCGTCGCAACTGAGCAGTGGGTCGCCGAGAATCAGTCCTGGCCCACCACGTTGTGGGCGACCAACGCAACCATCTCCGCGGCGATTCTGCGCGGTCCGGCGATCGGCATGCTGACCGCCGTGGTGGTGATGGCCGCCTACGCACTTTTGAAGGGCTACTTCAGCCTCAACCTGGGCCACAACGCGACCATCGTCATCGAGGTGGCGGTCGGACTGGCCGTCGGCATGGCCGCGCGTACTGCTGAGCGCGCCCATACGCAGTTGCAGCGTGCGGCGCGAATGTCGGCGGCCGTCGAGGAACGTGAGCGGCTGTCGCGACAGGTACACGACGGTGTCATCCAAGTGCTCGCCCTGGTGTCCAGACGCGGTCGTGAAATCGGCGGCGCCGCAACAGAATTGGCGCAACTGGCCAGCGAGCAGGAGCGCGCGCTGCGCCGCCTGATCGGCGCTGCCACCGCCGGGCCGGCCGCATCGGCCGACGGGCCGACGGACGTCGGCGGCCTGCTGCGACGTCACGAATCAGACGCGGTGTCGCTGAGCCTGCCCGCCACCCCGGTCCTGATGGACGCCACGGTCGCCGACGAGCTCGACGCCGCCGTCACCAACGTGCTCGCCAACGTCGCCGCCCACGCCGGACCCGGCGCGCACGCGTACGTGCTGCTCGAGGACCTCGGTGACCGCGTCACCGTCAGCATCCGCGACGACGGCGTGGGTATTGCAGCAGGACGACTCGAACAAGCGGCCGAGCAGGGCCATGTCGGAGTGACCAAATCGATTGTGGGGCGGCTGGATTCGCTGGGCGGCCGAGCCGAATTGACCACCGCCCCGGGTTGCGGCACGGAGTGGGAGCTGACCGTGCCGAAGAAGGCGGCGCGCCGTGACTGAGCGTGAGCCGCCCACGGTGATGGTGGTCGACGACCATCCGATCTGGCGTGACGCACTAGCCCGCGACCTCGCCGAGAGCGGATTCACGGTGGTCGCCACCGCCGACGGCGTCGCGGCCGCGGCCAAACGCGCCGCCTTGGTGAAACCCGATGTCGTGGTGATGGATATGCGCCTTACCGATGGTGACGGCGCACAAGCGACCGAGGCGGTGCTGGCGGTGTCGCCGGTGTCGCGGATTCTGGTGCTGTCGGCCTCCGAAGAGCAGGACGACGTGCTGCAGGCGGTGAAGGCCGGCGCGCAGGGCTATTTGGTCAAGAGCGCATCGCGGGAGCAACTTGTCGCCGCCGTCCGCGACACCGCCGACGGCCGGGCCGTGTTCACCGCTGGTCTGGCGGGGCTGGTGCTCGGGGAATATCGGCGCATTGAGCAGAGCCCGGATACCGGGGCGGACAAGCCGCGTCTCACCGAACGCGAGACCGAGATCTTGCGCCACATCGCCAAGGGTTTGACCGCCAAGCAGATCGCCGCCCGGCTGTCGCTGAGTTACCGCACCGTGGAAAGCCACGTGCAAGCCACCTTCCGCAAGCTTCAGGTGAGCAACCGGGTCGAGGCCGCCCGGTATGCCATCGAGCATGGCCTCGACAGCTGAAACGCTCACTGCTGCAACCTGATTCATTGTGCAGCGCTCCTGCTCAGTGCGCGAGCACTCACGAGAGCAGCGAGCATGGTCGTCACGCAGACCAGTCCGTCGCCTTTGAGGCCCCACTTGATCGCCGCCAACGTCGCCACCCCGGCCACACACAACAGCACACCCACCGCCACACCGCGCCGCAGCGACATGTTTACGACAGGGCCGTCCCAGCCGGGAAGCGGATCGTTCTCCAGCGGGCGCAACAGCACAAACAGCAGCGCCACCGCGACAACCACGATGAGCAGCTGCACGGCGCTGACAACGAGGAAGCCGTGCTGGCCCGGATAGCGCGGAGAGCCCACGTAGTCGAAGAGCAAGTGGACACCCAGTAGTGCGGGCATGTGCCACAGGTAAAGCGTCATCGCTCCGGAGTTGCCGACTGCTGTCCACCACCACACCCGCGGCCGCGCCACCCACCGGGCGATGGCCGGCGCAGCGGCAATCGCCAACGCGCACAGGATGATTGCGTGACCCGCCAGCAGAAGCGACGGCGGGCTGGTGTTGGACAGCCGGTGATCTCCGGTGCCGACCATGCTGATCTCATACGGTCCCCATCGCACCAGGGCGACGTCAACGACGAGTATGGCTGCCGCCAGGAGGGCCGCAGCACGGCCGCTGAGCAGCCGACGGCGGTAGCCGACGCCGAACATCGCGGGGATCAGCCAAACCGCAAGGTTCAGGTAGCCCAGCGGCGCCGCGGCGGTCCAATGCAGTCGAACGACGTCGATCAGCGCGATGGCGCCGTAGACCCCCGCGACGCCCGTCGCGAGGTGGGCAGTGGTGGTGATGCGTGACAACAGCGGGATCGCCGCCAGCACAAGCACATACGCGCCGAGGAACCACAGCAGCTGAATGCTGACGCCGGCGATCGGCTCGTAGACGTGTCGTGGCAGCAGTCGATGAAGCACGGTCAGGGTGACCGCCCAGAACGCGAGGTAATAGAAGACCGGCCGAAAGAGCCTGGTGCAACGCTTCATCAGCCACCGGCCCCAGTTGGTACCGGGCGACCAGGACGACACACAGGCCGCGGCGCCGGCGAAGAAAAACAGCGGCATCACTTGGAAGATCCAGGTCAACGCTTGGAACGCCGCCGAGGTGGTGAGCAGGTTGTCCCATATCAGCACATCGCCACGGATGGTGCTGATCGCGATCACGGTGTGACCGACGACCACGGTGATCAGCGCGCTGATCCGGAGGAGATCGAGAACGCGATCGCGGTCAGCCGGGGTGCGCGCGGACAGGTCTGCGGCGGTGGGGAAATCGAGAGCAAGTGCCATCGGTTGAATTGCCTTTCGTTGCAACGAAATTGCGGTTGTCGGAGGCCCGCCCGTTTCAGGCGGTAGTGAAGGGATTGTGTTCGGCCAGCAGCCTTTCCATGCGCGCCTCGTCGAGCCGCACCCGGATGGTGGCTGCCTCGTGCTGGTCGCGGACCACCTTGGCGAGCGTGAAGGCACTCGACACGACGAAAAGGAACGTGATGCCGAGGAAGAGCCGTTGCCACGGGTCGAGTGGCAGGAAGAAGATCCCGCCGAGCGCGGTGAGCAGACTCACCCCGAAAGCGACGGCGGCCTGGACGAAGAAGGCGGAGGTGCTCTTGGACATGGTGTTGGGAACTGTCATGCAGAAAGCCTGCGACGGCGCACCGTTTGTTCGGATCCGTAGAACTACGGAATTCGCATCGCGCCGATGAGTTGCGGCACGCCGGCCGGTCTACAACGGGTGACGGCAGTCGAGGATCGGGTGCCGCGGATCAGAGGAGCAACAGATGCATACCACGATCTTCGTGAACCTGCCGATCGCCGACGTCGAACGTTCGCGAAAGTTCTTCAGCGACTTGGGATACACCTTCAACGAAAGGTTCTGCGACAGCAGAGCTCTTGCACTGGTGCTCGGCGACAACCAGTTCGCCATGCTCACGCAGACCGACTTGTTCGACAGCTTGCACCCAGTCGAGACCACCGACGCGTCCAAGGCCAAGGAGTGCGTCGTCTGCCTGAGCGCCGACAGTCGTGACGCGGTGGACGCGCTAGTGGACCGTGCCATCGCGGCCGGCGGCACGGCCGGCGACACCGAGGACCACGGCTTCATGTACGGCCGCAGCTATGACGACCTCGACGGGCACTCCTGGCAGATCTTCTGGATGGACCCGGCCGCCTGAGCGTCGCTAAGAGGTGGGCACGTCGATAGTCGGGCGCGCCAGGGTCACTGGTGTAGAAGTTGCCGGCGTCGGGCTTCAGTGGCCCAATGACCCGACTCATCACAAATGTGGGCGAAGGGGGACTTGAACCCCCACGTCCCGAAGGACACTGGCACCTGAAGCCAGCGCGTCTGCCATTCCGCCACTCGCCCGAAACAACCGCTAGAGGCTATCACGACAACACCAGCGGTCCCCAACTCGATTCCCACGGAGAAATCGACGTGAAAGCGGCCTCGGGACCGCCGCTGACATGCGCCGATGCGATTCTCAGAGTTCTGTGGTTCCCGCTGCGCCGCCCTAGACCGATACCATGCAGATAGACGAAGTGGTGGTAAGACACGCGGGCACCACCTCGGCGGCAACAAGACGGACAAGGAAATAAGGAAGGGCGGTGGCATGGGCTTCGTTCAGCGCATTGAGCGCAAGCTCGAAGTCACCGTCGGTGACGTGTTCGCCCGCGTCTTCGGCGGCGCGATCGTCCCGCAAGAGGTCGAGGCGGCGCTGCGGCGCGAAGCATCCGACGGCGTGCAAACCCTGGACGGCGGTCACCTGCTCGCGCCGAACGAGTACCTGATCACCCTCAGCGAGTCCGACTACGCCAAGGCGGTCGCCGACCCTGACCTCACGTCCGATACTTTCGCCAAACATCTGGTGGGGTACATCCGCGATCAGGGGTGGCAAACGTATGGTGATGTGGTTGTCCGATTCGAGCAGTCGCCGAAGCTGCACACCGGCCAGTTCCGCGCCCGAGCTGCGGTCAACCCCGACGCCACCCCCGCCCCACAATCACCCCAGGCGCTCAACGCAGAACCAGGAGTAGCACCGATGACTGACAACCCCAGCTACCGCGGCGGACAGGAGCCGGGGCGGCCTGCCGACGATTACTACGACGAACGCTACGGCCGGCCCCAGGATCAGCGTGGTCCCGAGCCCCGCGGTGCGTACCCGCCGCCTCCCGAGCAGGGCGGCTACCCCGAACAGGGCGCTTACCCGCCGCCCCCGCCGGGTGAGCCGGGATACCCGCCCCGCGGTGGCTACCCGGACCAAGGCGGCTACCCCGAGCAAGGCGGCTACCCCGAACAGGGCTACACCGCGCAATACGAGCAGCGCCCCGCGCCCGGGTACGGCCCGCCGCCCAGCGCACCGCCCGCAGGACCGCCGCCTGGGTACGACCAGCCCTATCGCCAGGGCCCACCGCCCGGCGGCTACGGCGGGCAGGGCTACGGCGACTACGGCCGGCCCCCCGGCCCGCCGCCACGGCACGAAGGTTACGGCCGGCCCGAGCCGCGCTACGGCGAGTACGAGCAAGGCGGCTACCAGCAGCAGCCCTACGGCCAACCCGACTACGGGCAACCCGACTACGGCCGTTACGACGCTCCCGCTGGATACGGCGCGCCACAAGCCGGCGAGTACGAGTACGGCCAGGGCGGTTACGCGGGCGCGGGCGGATACGGCCAACCCGAATACGGGCAGAGTGGCCCCAAGACCGTCACGCTGCAGCTCGACGACGGCAGCGGCCGTACCTATCAGCTCCGGGAGGGCGCCAACATCATCGGCCGCGGCCAGGACGCCCAGTTCCGGCTGCCTGACACCGGCGTCTCACGCCGTCACCTCGAGATCCGCTGGGACGGCCACACCGCGTTGCTGTCGGACCTCAATTCGACCAACGGCACCACCGTCAACAACGCCCCGGTGCAGGAATGGCAACTGGCCGACGGCGACGTCATCCGGCTCGGGCACTCCGAGATCGTGGTGCGGATGCACTGAGACCCCGCGCAATCGGCTTCTCTCCCGCGTCGGGGTCCGCCCAAGTATCGTGACGATGCTGATGGGCGGTCGGTCTCGGTGTCACCGGCCCAGATCGAGACAGACGTTGTTGGAGAAGAACGAGGACAAGGGGGCGCCGGATGCAGGGCTTGGTGCTGCAACTGTCGCGCGCCGGCTTCCTGTTGCTGCTGTGGCTGTTCATCTTCGCCGTGCTGCGGATCCTGCGCACCGACATCTACGCGCCGACCGGCGCGGTGATGGTGCGGCGCGGACTGGCGTTGCGCGGCTCGCTGCTGCCCAACCGCCAACAACGCCACAAGGCGCGGTACCTCGTCGTCACCGAGGGCTCACTGGCAGGCACCCGGATCACGCTCGGGAACCAGCCTGTGCTGATCGGCCGCGCCGACGACTCCACGCTGGTGCTCACCGATGACTACGCCTCCACCCGCCATGCCCGACTGTCGCCGCATGGCTCCGAGTGGTACGTCGAAGACCTAGGATCGACCAACGGCACATATCTCGATAGGGACAAGGTGACGACGGCGGTACGGGTTCCGATCGGAACGCCGGTTCGGATCGGCAAGACGGTAATCGAGTTGCGCCCGTGACCCTCGTTCTCCGTTATGCCGCACGCAGCGACCGCGGACTGGTGCGCGCCAACAACGAAGACTCCGTGTACGCCGGCGCACGGCTGCTGGCGCTGGCCGACGGAATGGGCGGTCACGCCGCAGGAGAAGTCGCCTCGCAGTTGGTGATCGCGGCGTTGGCTCACCTCGACGACGACGAGCCGGGCGGCGATCTGCTGGCCAAGCTCGACGAGGCGGTGCGCGAAGGCAACGCGGCCATCGCCGCCCACGTGGAAAACGATCCCGAGCTCGAGGGCATGGGCACCACGCTCACCGCAATCCTGTTCGCGGGCAACAGACTCGGCCTGGTCCACATCGGTGACTCGCGCGGCTATCTGCTGCGCGACGGCGAGCTCACGCAGATCACCAAAGACGACACCTTCGTGCAGACCCTGGTCGACGAGGGCCGCATCACCGCCGAAGAAGCGCACAGCCACCCGCAGCGTTCGCTGATCATGCGGGCGCTGACCGGACACGAAGTGGAGCCGACGCTGATCATGCGGGAGGCCCGGGTCGGCGACCGCTACCTGCTGTGCTCGGACGGGCTGTCGGACCCCGTCAGCGAAGAGACCATCCTGGAAGCGCTGAAGATTCCCGACGTCGCGGAAAGTGCCGACCGGCTCATCGAATTGGCGCTGCGCGGCGGCGGCCCCGACAACGTCACCGTGGTGGTCGCCGACGTCGTCGACTACGACTACGGCCAGACCCAGCCGATTCTCGCCGGTGCCGTCTCCGGCGACGATGACAATATCGCCCCGCCGAACACCTCGGCGGGGCGCGCGTCGGCGTTCAACCCCAAGCGCAATGCCGTCGCCAAACGCGTTGCGATAGAACCCGAACCGCCACCCACCAAGCGACCGCGCCCATGGCGGCGCATCCTCATCGCCGCCGCATTGGTGCTCGTTCTCTTGGTCGCCGCGCTACTGATCGGCCGCACGCTGATCCGCAGCAACTACTACGTCACCGCCTACGACGGCACGGTGTCGATCATGCGTGGCGTGCAAGGCTCGTTGCTGGGCTACCGCCTCCAGGAGCCCCACCTGTTGGGCTGCCTCAACGACCGAAATGAGTTGTCGCTCATCAGCTTAGGGCAATCGCATCCCGGTTGTGAGTTGCTGCGCGTCGACGACCTGCGTCCGTCCGAACGCACTCAGGTGCTCGCGGGTCTGCCCACCGGCAGCCTCGACGACGCGATCGCACAGATCCACAAGTTGGTGCCGGCGTCGCTGCTGCCCATCTGTGCGCCGCCCGCTCCCCCGGCGCCGCCGGCGGCAACCAAGAGTCCCGCGACCGCTGCGGCGCCCACTCCGCCCGCCGTCACCAGCGCCGCGCCCACCACCACAGAAGTCGCCCCGCCGCCGAACCCCAACCCGAGCCCGTCGCTTACCGCCGCCGCACCGCCTCCCGCGCCGACCCCGGTGACCTCACTGCCCCGCGCACCCCAAGAGCCGGGCAAAGACTGCCGGACGGCCGCATGACCACGCAGCCCCAGCCGGTGGTCGCGGTGATGCCGCCACTTCCCAACCGCCGCAATGCCGAACTGCTGCTGCTCGGTTTCGCCGCGGTGATCACCGCGGTCGCACTGCTGATTGTCGAGGCGAACCAAGAACACGGGCTCAGTTGGGATCTGGCGCAATACGTCATCGCCTATCTTGCGTTGTTCGGCGCGGCGCACGTGGCCATCCGGCGCTACGCGCCCTACGCCGATCCCCTGTTGCTGCCAGTGGTCGCTCTGCTCAACGGGCTGGGCCTGGTCATGATCCATCGACTCGACCTCGCTCAGGGCGCCCTGGAATCCGGTACAGCGCAGGGCCCTAGCGCTAATCAGCAGATGCTGTGGACGCTGCTCGGCGTCTCGGCGTTCTCGGTCGTGGTGGTGTTTCTGCGCGATCACCGACTGCTCGCGCGCTACGGCTATGTCTGCGGCGTGGCCGGGTTGATACTGCTGTTGATCCCGGCCCTGCTGCCGCGGTCACTGTCCGAGGAGAACGGCGCCAAGATCTGGATTCGGTTGCCGGGCTTTTCGATTCAGCCCGCAGAGTTCTCCAAGATCTTGCTGCTGATCTTCTTCGCCGCCGTGCTGGTGGCCAAGCGTGGCGTGTTCACCAGCGTGGGCAAACACTTTCTCGGCATGAACCTGCCCCGGCCGCGTGACCTCGCTCCCCTGCTGGCGGCATGGATCATCTCCGTCGGCGTGATGATCTTCGAAAAAGACTTGGGCACATCGCTTTTGCTGTACGCCTCGTTTCTGGTGCTGGTGTACGTCGCCACCGATCGGCTCAGCTGGGTGGTCATCGGCCTGATCCTGTTCGCTGCGGGCAGCGTCGCCGCGTACTACCTTTTCGCGCACGTCGAAACCCGCGTGCGGACGTGGTGGGATCCCTTCGCCGACCCGGACAACACCGGATACCAAATGGTGCAGTCGATGTTCAGCTTCGCCACCGGCGGCGTATTCGGAACCGGTCTCGGCAACGGCCAGCCGGGCACGGTACCGGCTGCGTCGACGGACTTCATCATCGCGGTGGTCGGCGAAGAGCTCGGCCTGGTGGGCCTGGCCGGAGTTCTGATGCTGTACACGATCGCGATCGTGCGCGGCTTGCGCACCGCGATCGCGGTCCGCGACAGCTTCGGCAAGCTCCTGGCCGCCGGGCTGGCGTCGACGCTGGGCATCCAGCTTTTCATCGTCGTTGGTGGCGTCACCAACCTGATCCCGCTGACCGGGCTCACCACACCGTGGATGTCATACGGCGGGTCGTCGCTGCTGGCCAACTATGTGCTGCTGGCCATCTTGGTGCGGATCAGCCATGCCGCGCGCCGCCCGATCGTCACCCGGCCGCAGCAGCCGACGCCGATCGCGGCGGCCAGCACCGAGGTGATCGAGCGGGTATGAACACCTCCCTGCGGCGAGTGTCGGTGACGGTCATGGCCCTGATCGTGCTGCTGCTGCTCAATGCGACGATCACGCAGGTGTTCCGCGCCGACGGGCTGCGCACCGATCCGCGCAATCAGCGGGTGCTTCTCGACGAATACTCCCGGCAGCGCGGACAGATCTCCGCCGGTGGCCAGCCGCTGGCCTACTCGGTGTCGACGCCGGGCCGCTTCCGTTACCTGCGCGTCTATCCCGACCCCTTAGCGTCGGCACCGGTGACCGGCTTCTACTCGCTGCGGTACTCCAGCAGCGGGCTCGAGCGGGCGGAGGATTCGATCCTCAGCGGATCGGACGAGCGGCTGTTCGCCCGCCGGCTGGCCGACTTCTTCACCGGCCGCGACCCGCGCGGCGGCAACGTCGACACCACGATCAAACCTCAGGTGCAGCAGGCTGCGTGGAACGCGATGGTGCACGGCTGCGGCAATGCGCCGTGTCAGGGCGCGGTCGTCGCATTGGAGCCGTCCACCGGCAAGATCCTTGCCATGGTGTCGGCGCCGTCGTTCGATCCGAACCAGTTGTCGTCGCACGACGTGGACGCGCAGACGCAGAACTGGCAGCGGCTGCGCGACGACCCGAATAATCCGATGCTCAACCGCGCGATCTCCGAGACGTATCCGCCCGGCTCGACGTTCAAGGTGATCACCACCGCGGCGGCGTTGCAGGCCGGCGTCACCGAAGACGAACAACTGACCGCCAACCCGTCGATCCAATTGCCGGACAGCACAGCAACTTTGGAGAACTTCGGCGGCAGCCCGTGCGGCAGCGGCGCGACGGCGTCGCTCAAGGAGGCGTTCGCGCGGTCGTGCAACACCGCGTTCGTCCAGCTGGGATTGAAGACCGGTACCGATGCGCTGCGCACCATGGCGGCGGCGTTCGGCCTGGACGCGCCGCCCGAGCCGATCCCCCTTCAGGTGGCCGAGTCCACCGTCGGCCCGATCCCCGACCAAGCGGCCTTGGGCATGTCAGCGATCGGCCAGAAGGACGTTGCGCTGACCCCGCTGCAGAACGCGATGGTGGCCGCGGCGATCGCGAACCGTGGCCTCATGATGCAGCCGTACCTGGTCGACAGCCTCAAAGCCCCCGACCTCACCACCATCAACGCCACCCAACCGCGGCAACTGCGGCGTGCGGTGTCCCAACAGGTCGCGGCTAAGCTGACGGAACTGATGATCGGTGCTGAGCAGGTGACACAGCAGAAAGGGGCCATTCCCGGCGTGCAGATCGCGTCCAAGACCGGGACGGCCGAGCATGGCACCGACCCGCGCAACACCCCACCGCATGCCTGGTACATCGCCTTCGCGCCCGCCCAAAGCCCGCGGGTGGCCGTCGCGGTGGTGGTGGAGAACGGCGGCAACCGGCTGTCGGCGACCGGTGGTGCGCTGGCCGCGCCGGTGGGCCGGGCGGTGATCGAGGCGGCACTTCGGGAGGGCACATGACGGCCCGCGTGGGTGTCACGCTGTCCGGCCGGTACCGGCTGCAGCGGCTCATCGCCACCGGCGGCATGGGACAGGTGTGGGAGGCGGTCGACAGCCGCCTGGGCCGGCGGGTGGCCGTCAAGGTGCTCAAGCAGGAATTCAGCTCCGATCCGGAGTTCATCGAGCGGTTCCGTGCCGAGGCGCGCACCGTCGCCATGCTCAACCACCCCGGCATCGCCACCGTCTACGACTACGGCGAGACGGAGATGGAGGCCGACGGGCGCACCGCCTACCTGGTGATGGAACTGGTCAACGGGGAGCCGCTGAACTCCGTGCTCAAGCGCACCGGCCGGCTGTCGCTGCGGCACTCGCTCGACATGCTCGAGCAGACCGGGCGCGCGCTGCAGGTTGCCCACACCGCGGGCCTGGTGCACCGCGACGTCAAGCCCGGCAACATTCTCATCACACCGACGGGTCAGGTGAAGCTCACCGACTTCGGCATCGCCAAGGCGGTGGACGCGGCCCCGGTGACGCAGACCGGGATGGTCATGGGCACCGCGCAGTACATCGCGCCGGAGCAGGCGCTCGGTCACGACGCCACCGCGGCCAGTGACGTGTACTCGCTGGGAGTGGTTGGCTACGAAGCGGTTTCGGGTAAGCGGCCGTTCACCGGTGACGGTGCGCTCACGGTGGCGATGAAGCACATCAAGGAGACGCCGCCGCCGCTGCCGGCCGACCTGCCGCCCAATGTCCGCGAACTGATCGAGATCACGCTCGCCAAGAACCCCGGCGCACGCTACCGCAACGGCGGGCAGTTCGCCGACGCCGTCGCCGCGGTCCGTGCGGGCCGCCGGCCACCGCGGCCGAACGCCGCACCCACCATCAACCGGGCCGCCCCAGCGGCCATCCCGTCCGGAGCACAGGCCCGCGCCGAGATGACGGGACGCTCAGGCGCGATGACCGGCGCCCGCGTTCGCCCGGCCACCGGGTCGCACCGGCCCCCGCCGCCGCGGCGCACCTTCTCGTCGGGGCAGCGGGCGCTGCTGTGGGCGGCCGGGGTGCTGGGTGCGCTGGCGATTGTGATCGCGGTGCTGCTGGTCATCCAATACCGCGACAAGCAGGAGCAGAACCAGCAACCGCAAGAGACCACGATCACCCAGACCGAGCCTGCTCCTGCCCCGGCCACCCCGGGTAGTTGGACGCCGCCAGGCACCGGGCCACAAACTGGGTACGCACCTCTTGCGGCGTCTGTCGTTCCCGTGTCGCCGCCACCACACGACGAGACCTTGGAATGACGACACCGCAGCATTTGTCCGATCGCTATGAACTCGGCGAGATCCTGGGCTTCGGCGGGATGTCCGAGGTTCATCTCGCGCGGGATCTGCGGCTGCACCGAGACGTCGCGGTGAAGGTACTGCGCGCCGACTTGGCCCGAGACCCGAGCTTCTACCTTCGGTTTCGCCGCGAGGCCCAAAACGCCGCAGCGCTGAACCATCCGGCGATCGTCGCGGTGTACGACACCGGCGAAGCCGAGACGTCCGCCGGTCCACTGCCCTACATCGTCATGGAGTACGTCGACGGGATCACGCTGCGCGACATCGTGCACAACGAGGGACCGATTCCGCCGCGCAAGGCCATCGAGATCATCGCCGATGCGTGTCAGGCGCTGAACTTCTCCCACCAGCACGGCATCATCCACCGCGACGTCAAGCCGGCCAACATCATGATCAGCAAGAGCGGCGCGGTGAAAGTGATGGATTTCGGCATCGCCCGCGCGCTGGCCGACTCCAGCAGCGTCACCCAGACCGCGGCCGTGATCGGTACCGCGCAGTACTTGTCCCCCGAGCAGGCTCGCGGCGACGCTGTCGACGCCCGCTCCGACGTGTACTCGCTGGGCTGCGTGCTCTACGAAATCCTCACCGGCGAGCCGCCTTTCGTCGGTGATTCCCCCGTTTCAGTGGCCTACCAGCACGTCCGGGAGGCGCCCGTCCCGCCGTCGCAGAAGCACCCGGGCATCTCCGCCGACCTCGACGCCGTGGTGCTCAAGGCGCTGGCGAAAAACCCGGACAACCGCTACCAGACGGCGGCTGAGATGCGCGCCGACCTGGTTCGGGTGCACAACGGCGAACCGCCTGAGGCGCCGAAGGTGCTCACTGATGCCGAGCGCACGTCGCTGCTGTCTTCTCCTGCGACCAACCGCTCGGCGTCACCGGTCGCGGTGCCGCCGCGCCAGGACGACGCCGGGCGGGGAGCGGGCAGGAGATCGGTGCGCCGGTGGTTGATCGCTGTGGCGGTGCTGGCGGTGCTGACCGTTGCGGTGACTGTGCTGATCAATGCGATCAGCGGTCCTACCCACGCGGTGCAGGTGCCCAACGTGGCCAACAAGCCTTCGGCCGATGCGGTCGCGACCCTGCAGAACCGGGGGTTCAAGGTCCGCACGCTGCAAAAGCCGGACTCGACGGTGGCGCCTGACCGCGTCATCGACACCGATCCCAAGGCCGGTGATTCCGCCGACCAGGGCTCGGAGGTGACGCTCAACGTGTCCACCGGGCCTGAGCAGCGCGAGATCCCCGACGTGTCCAACATGAGCTACCTCGATGCGGTGCGCCGCCTGACGGCCGCCGGCTTCGGCAAGGTCAAGCAGGTGCTGACCCCGTCGACACCGGAGCAGAAGGACCGCGTCGTCGAAACCAACCCGCCGGCGAATCAGACCGCCCCGGTGACGTTCGAGATCTCCGTACTGGTGGGGACCGGTCCGGAGAAGGCCGACGTGCCCGACGTCGCGGGCCAGTCCGAGGAGCAGGCCCGGGCGACGCTGACTGCGGCCGGCTTCAACAACATCGTCTCGTCGCCGGTAGACAGCACCCGGCCCGCCGGCTCGGTGATCGGCACCAATCCGCCTGCGGCACAGTCAGTTCCGAAGGACGCGGTGATCCAGCTGCAGGTGTCGAAGGGCAACCAGTTCGTGATGCCCGATCTCACCGGAATGTTCTGGACCGACGCCGAGCCGCAGCTACGCGCGCTGGGCTGGACCGGCATCCTGGTCAAGGGCGCCGACGTGCCCGGCAATGATCAGCAGCGCAACCGGGTGGTCTACCAGAGCCCCGCCCCGGGCACCGGGGTGAACCGCGACGGCAACATCACGCTGAAGTTCGGTTCGTAGGGATCAGCGCCGCGCGCACGGTATCGGCGACCTCGTTCTCCAGCCGGCGCACCAGCGCGTCGTCCGGGGCGGCACCGCAGACCGCCAGCCAGTTCGCCAGCATCCGGTGGCCCCCCTGGGTGAGGATCGACTCGGGGTGGAACTGCACGCCGTGGATCGGTAGCTCGGTGTGCTGCAGCCCCATGATCACGCCGCTTTCGGTGTGCGCGGTCGGGGTCAGGTCGTCGGGCACCGTGTCGGGCAGCACGGTCAGCGAGTGGTACCTGGTTGCGACGAACGGGTTCGGAAGTCCTTGCAGGACACCGTCATTCGTGTGGTACACGGTGCTGGTCTTGCCGTGCAGCAGCTCGGGCGCACGGTCCACGGTGGCGCCGAACGCGACGCCGATGGCTTGATGGCCCAGGCATACGCCGAGTAGGGGAGTGCCGGTCTGGGCGCATGCGCGCACCAGCGGGATCGACGCGCCGGCACGTTCGGGGGTGCCCGGCCCGGGGCTCAGCAGCACGCCGTCGTAGTCCTGGGCGACAGCGACCGGATCGGCGAGGTGCGGGTCGTCGTTGCGCCAGACCTGCGCCTGGACCCCCAGCTGCCCGAGGTACTGGACCAGGTTGAAAACGAAGCTGTCGTAATTGTCGACGACCAGAATGCGCACCATGCCAGGTTAACGGGCGCCGGCGGCGGCTCGGTTCAGCCGGCCGGGCGGGCATAGTGCATGGCGACCGGTTCGGTGTAGCCGACCACCTCCACTTCGGCCCGCGGCTCTTCGGTGTAACCCAGCCCGAATCGGGCCACGTACTGCTTGTACAGGGTGACCAGGGGGGCGGCCGCTAACGCGGACTGCATCCTCGCGACGTCACCGATGGCCGTCACCGTGTAGGGCGGGCTGTAGGTCTTGCCGTGCAGCAGCAACGTGTTTCCCACACAGCGCGGCGCCGACGTCGCGATCAGTCGCTGGTCTTGCATCTGCACGGCCTCCGCGCCGCCGCTCCACAGTGCGTTGAGCACGGCCTGGATGTCCTGCTGGTGCACGACGAGGTCGTCCGGGGAGGCGTCGCGGGGGAACCTGCCGTTGGCGTCTCGCTGGGCGTCGGTCAGGGTGACCACCAGGCCGGGGCCGCGCATCGGGGTCAGCCCGGCCGCCACGGCCAGCGGTGCGGCCCTGATCAACAGAGCCGCCACCTGCGAGTCGTTGACGGCCGGTCCGGCGCGCGCGGCGTCGACCTGGTGTACCAACGCGTCGCGTTGAGCGCTGAGCCGGTCGACGGACTGCTGGGCTTCGCGGACCAGATCCACCAGTCGTGGGGAGTCGCTGCGGCGAATTTCGCTACCGCCGGACACGCTGTGGGTGGTGGCCAGCAGGACGCCCGCCAGCAGGCACACCACCGGCACGCCGGTCCGCCAGGCGCTGCGCCGCGTCGTCACGTGTGCATCTTCCCAGGTACGGCAGTCCGAGCGCGCGCGATGGTTGGGTTAATCTCAATTGCACCTGCAGCGGGGAGAGGAGCCCATGCCGAAGTCCAAGGTCCGCAAGAAGAACGATCTGACGGCCCGGTCCGTGAGTCGTACGCCGGTCAAGGTCAAGTCGGGCCCGTCCAGTGTGTGGTTCGTCGCGTTCTTCGTCGGACTGATGTTGATCGGGCTGTTGTGGCTTCTCGTTTTCCAGCTCGCGGTTGCCAGCGGCAATCAGCCGACCTGGCTGCAGTGGATGGCCGACCTCAACGTGTGGAACTACGCGATCGCGTTTGCCTTCATGATCAGCGGCCTGTTGCTCACCATGCGCTGGCACTGAGCCGACCCGATGTGGCGGCAGGCGCGGTTTTCGGCGGGTTACCCCGTCCGAAACTTTGCCGTTACCCAATCACACCGATGTGATTCATCCCCATTGTTGATAGCACCTGTGGATAACCCCATCTGGTGTGGTAGGGGCCTGCGGATAACCAATGCAGCAAACTGAGTGGGGCCCGAATCCGGTTGCCGTCGCCGGGTGCGGCGTGCTGGGAATTCTGCTGACGTCAGCGGCTGTGACGCTCGTCGCAGATGTTCCGGGCCGGTTTTTGGTGGGGATTGCGGGCGTCGGGCTGCTGGTCTTTGCGGGCTTCTCGCTTCGCGCGCGGCCCAAGCTGGCAATCACCCCCGGCGGATTGGCGATCCGGGGTTGGTGGCGGACCCGGGTGTTGGCCAGGCCCCAGATCGACGTCATCCGGATCACCGAGTTCCGGCGGCTGGCACGCAAAGTCCGATTGCTCGAAGTCGACACCGTCGACGGCCGGCTGATCGTGTTCAGCCGCTGGGATCTGGGAACCGACCCGCTCGACGTGCTGGACGCGCTGACCGCAGCCGGCTATGCCGGCCGGTAGCGCTACTGCGTCACGCTGATCGAGTTGATCACCACCGGCTCGGTGGGGCGGTCGCGCGCGTCGGTGGCGGTGGTGGCGATCGCGTCGACGACGCGCTGCGACTCGGGGTCGACGATCTCACCGAATATCGTGTGCTTGCGGTTCAGGTGCGGCGTCTTGGTGACGGTGATGAAGAACTGCGAGCCGTTGGTGCCCGGGCCCGCGTTGGCCATTGCGACCAGGTAGGGCTTGTCGAACTGCAACTCCGGATGGAATTCGTCGGCGAACTGATAGCCGGGGCCGCCGCGGCCAGTGCCGGTCGGGTCGCCGCCCTGGATCATGAACCCGTCGATCACCCGGTGGAAGACGGCGCCGTCGTAGAACGGGCCGGCGTTACCGCCCTTCGCATTCTGCGTGGTGTATTCCTTAGTCCCCGTTGCCAATCCGATGAAGTTGGCGACGGTCTTGGGCGCATGATTGCCGAACAGCGCGATCTTGATGTCGCCGCGGTTGGTGTGCAGGGTGGCAGTTGCGGTCTGGATGGGGCTCGTCACGGGATGCCAGTGTGCCATGCCCGTTCCGTCCGGTCCGACGGGCGCGGTCCGATACGCTCGACCCCGACTTGGCAGAAAGGCGGACCGTGACAACCAAGACCCGGCTGACCCCGCGGCAGCGTCTGACCCGAGGCCTGCAGTACACCGCAGTCGGACCCGTCGACATCACGCTCGGCACGGTCGGCCTCGGCGCGCAGGGCGCGTCCTCAGCCGGCCAGCGCGTGCGCGAGCGATACCGGCAGAGCCGTGTCGCCAGGGAGGTCAGCGCAGCGCAAGAGACCCTTACCCGTGAGCTGGCCGCCGCGCAGCAGGTGGTCGCGAATCTGCCTCAGGCGCTGCAGGACGTACGCCAGCCGCGGAACACGCGGCGCCGGATCGCGCTGCTGACGGCCGCCGGCATCGCGACTTTGGCTGGGGGAGCGGTCGCGTTCTCGATCGTGCGGCGGTCCATGCAACCCGAGCCGTCGCCGCGGCCACCTAGCGTCGAGGTCGAGTCCAAGCCGTAGTGCGTCGAGCCTGCGTCTAGATCGTCGGGGCGGCGGATTTCGCGATCTGTGCGCAGTTTCGACGCAGCGGAATGGCCAAAAAAGGGGTGGAGCCTAGGGGATTCGAACCCCTGACTTCTGCCTTGCAAAGGCAGCGCTCTACCAACTGAGCTAAGGCCCCTGAGGATGGTGCGACGGCGTGTGCCAGACCTCGGCGGCCCGCCGCGATCGCACCCAAATCACCAACGCTGCCAGCGCGGCGAGCACCACAACCCATCTCATTTCGTGGGGCTAGGAGGACTCGAACCTCCGACCTCTTCGTTATCAGCGAAGCGCTCTAACCGCCTGAGCTATAGCCCCGAACGACCGACGAGATTACCGCAACGGCACCTGCTCCCGTTAATCGCGATCGGCGAGCGTCACCTCGACTCCACCGACCAGATCGGTGGTGAGGTTGTAGATGAACGCGCCAACGGTGGCCATCGCCGTCAACAGGACGATGTTGACCAGGCCGATCAGCGCCGCGCTGCCGAAGATGGTGCCGCTGGACACCAGCTCGCTGTTGGAAGTGTTGTTCAGCAGGTCGCCGACGTTGCTGTTGAGCTTGGCCCACACGCCCATGCCGCCGAGCACCAGGTACAGGAACGCGACCGCGATCATCCACGCGAAGAACAGGGCCACCGACAGCACCAGCGACACCTTCAACACGCTCCACGGGTCGACACGGCGGATCTGCATGCTGGCCCGCACCGGACCGCTGGTACGGGTGCCCACCTGCACACGGGGACGCGGCGGAGCTGCGGGCTCGCCCTGCCTCTCGGTTGCGGGCGCCGGCCGCGGCGGACGCGGCGGAACCGGGCCGGAGAGATCCGGGAGCTCGCTGCGCACGTTCTCCGCGCGCGTCGGCGCCTCTGTGCGGGCAGGTGCGGGGGCCTCCGCTTCCGCGGGCGGCGCACCGGCCGGCGATCCCGAGATGAAGCGGTTGATCCGCTCTTCGATGCCGGCCGGTTCGTGGGGGCCGGACGTCTCGGGACGCCGCGGCGGCGGCTGCTGCGGCGGGCGGGCCGTGGCCGCAGAGCGCTGCCAGGGGCGCGGGCCGTCGCCGTTGCCCGGCTCGTTCGGTGAGCTCACCTACCGCTCCTTACGTGGTCGAGTCCGGTCGGGCCTATTGCTCGTCGCGCAAGCGCTCGTCGGCCTGGGCACTGTCAGTTTCCTCGGCGTTGCGTGCGATGGCTACCAGTGTGTCGCCCTCGCCCAGGTTCATCAATCGAACCCCCTTGGTCTGCCGGCCGGCCTTGCGCACCTGCCGGGCTGCGGTGCGGATGACGCCGCCGCCCGAAGTGATCGCGTACAACTCGGTGTCGTCGTCGACCACCAATGCGCCCACCAGCGTGCCACGCCGTTTGTCGTATTGGATGGTCAGCACCCCTTTACCGCCGCGGCCCTGGACGGGGTACTCGTCGATAGCCGTGCGCTTCGCGTAGCCGCCGGATGTGGCGACCAGCAGATAGGTGCCCTCGCGCACCACATTCAGCGACAAAAGCGCGTCGTCGGTGTTGAACCGCATGCCCTGCACGCCCGAGGTAGCGCGGCCCATGGGGCGCAGCGCCTCGTCGCTAGCGGTGAACCGGATCGACTGGCCTTTCGCGGACACCAGCAGCAGGTCGTCGTCGCCGGAACACAACACCGCGCCGACGAGCTCGTCGCCGTCGCGCAGGTTGATCGCGACGATGCCGCCAGATCGGTTCGAGTCGAAATCGCTGAGCCGCGACTTCTTCACCAGCCCGTTGCGGGTGGCCAGCACCAGATACGGGGCGTCGTCGTAGGACTTGATCTGGATCACCTGCGCGATGCGTTCCTCGGGCTGGAACGCCAGCAGGTTGGCGACGTGCTGGCCGCGCGCGGTGCGG
The DNA here is from genome assembly GCF_059812765.1 of Mycobacterium sp. NGS39. NCBI lineage: Bacteria > Bacillati > Actinomycetota > Actinomycetes > Mycobacteriales > Mycobacteriaceae > Mycobacterium > Mycobacterium sp. NGS39. The sequence goes on from NZ_JCALDH010000009.1 coordinate 173,735, forward strand.
GAGGCCTCGGGCAGGTCGTAGGCCTTCGCGCGATAGACCCGCCCTTGGGTGGTGAAGAACAGGATCCAGTCGTGCGTGGAGCAGACGAAGAAGTGGTTGACGATGTCGTCTTGCTTGAGCCCGGCGCCCTGCACGCCCTTGCCGCCGCGCTTTTGACTGCGGTACAGGTCGGTCTTGGTGCGTTTGGCGTAGCCGGTTTCGGTGATCGTGACGACGACGTCCTCGCGCGCGATCAGGTCTTCGTCGGACACGTCGCCGTCGGCGGCGATGATCCGGGTGCGCCGGTCATCCCCGTGCTTGTCGGCGATTTCCTTGAGCTCGTCTTTGACGATCCCGCGCTGACGCTCAGGCTTGGCGAGAATGTCCTCCAGGTCGGCGATTTCGGCCTCGATCTTGGCCAGGTCGTCGACGATGCGCTGACGCTCCAGGGCGGCCAGCCGCCGCAGCTGCATGTCGAGGATGGCTTGGGCCTGGATTTCGTCGATGTCGAGTAGCCCGATCAAGCCTTGGCGGGCCTCGTCAACGGTCCGCGATCCGCGGATCAACGCGATCACCTCGTCGAGCGCGTCGAGCGCCTTGACCAGGCCACGCAGGATGTGCGCGCGCTCGTTGGCTTTTCGCAGCCGGTAGCGGGTGCGGCGGATGATGACGTCGAGCTGATGGTCCACATACAGCCGGATCATCTGGTCCAGCCGCAGGGTGCGCGGCACGCCGTCGACGATGGCGAGCATGTTCGCGCCGAAGCTGGTCTGCAGTTGGGTGTGCTTGTACAGGTTGTTCAGCACGACCTTGGCCACCGCGTCGCGCTTCAGCTCGACGACGATGCGGATGCCGACCCGATCACTGCCCTGGTCTTCGATATTCGCGATGCCGGAGAGCTTTCCGTCGCGAACCTGCTCGGCGATGGACGTGATGAAGTTGTCGTGGTTGACCTGATAGGGCAGCTCGGTGATCACCAGTGAGGTGCGGCCGCGCGAGTCCTCTTCGATCTCGGCAACACCGCGCATGCGGATAGACCCGCGCCCGGTGGTGTATGCGTCGGTGATCCCTTGTGTGCCAACGATCAAGCCCGCCGTGGGGAAGTCAGGTCCCTTGACGTACTTCATCACCGCTTTGAGGGTGGTCTCCTCGTCGGCGTCGTAGTTGTCCAGGCACCAGAACACCGCGTCGGCCAGCTCGCGCAGATTGTGCGGCGGGATGTTGGTGGCCATGCCGACCGCGATGCCGCCGGAGCCGTTGGCGAGCAGGTTGGGGAACCGGCTCGGCAGGACGGTCGGCTCCTGCACGCGACCGTCGTAGTTCGGGATGAAATCGACTGTCTCCTCGTCGATTTCACGCAGCATCTCCATCGCCAGGGGAGTGAGCCGCGCTTCGGTGTTGTGGCTGACGAACCCGTTGGTGACGAACGCGTGGTCGTCTGTATCGATGCGCAGGCTGTAGACCGGTTGTACGCCGGCGTCGGTCACCGAAGCGACGCGCGCGTAGTAGAAGCGACCGTCCGTGAGTTCAGTAGCAATTGCACGCACATCGGGATCGGCAATACGGCGCAGAATCTCTTCGCCGTCGCGCCGCCAGCGGGACAGGCGGTCAATGTTGTGTCGGTTCAGCCAGTCCTTTTCCGCCCAGCGGCTGCCGCAGTGCCTGCGGATAAATCGCGCCAGTCCGGGTACGTGGTCGCCGTCCCTGCCAGCACATGGCGGCATAGCTGACAAGATCCTGATCAACTTCTCTTGCTTCGCGCCGCCGAACCCGATTTGGGTTGCAAACAGCTCCGCCTGCGCACGATTGCTGATGACCACCTTGTGCTCACCGATAGCGTGCTGGTAACGGCGCGAAACCACCCCGAACTCGAGCAGCATTTGCTGGACCTCTTTGGCCAACCGTTCACTGCGGGTCGAGTAAGACACTTGAATTGTGTTGCGGGGCAACAGAGAGCATGAGCCGTCACCCTCGAAGAGGGCCTGCAGAAAGGCTCGCTTGGCCGCTGCGGCCGCGCTCCATAACCATTCCGGGACAAACTTGTCCGCAGAACGTTGGCCTACGAGTTGACCGAGCCGCGACTTCTCGAGCGCTGCCAGGTCATGAACGTCGAGTTGATGGAGCACAGAACCCGACGCGATTTTGCGCGATGAAGTGTAGCGGCGGCCGCCAACTACCGAGTCGAATGCCGCGACGACCATGTTGAAGAAGTCGCGGTCCACGTTGTTGAACCCGGCACGAGAAGCTGACACGAACCCCTCGCTGACGATCGCCCCCGCGAGAAGAGCCTCCATTGCTTCACGCCAGTCCGCAGGACCAAGCTCCTCCGGAGGCGTGCGCTGCAACACCACATGGTCGCCGGGTTCGATCTCTTCGATCAGCTTCCACAGCAGTGTCGGAACGCCACCCATGTCAACCAGGCATAACAATGGGTGGTTGGCCGTACCTGTGAGTTCGTAGCCTTCTGCGGTCCGGACCGTATAGGTCTGATGCTCACCTGAATGGAAGAGTCGGTCGGCGACAACGGGATTACCGTGCCGGTCGAGGACCTTGAGCTCAATGGCATTGTCCGAGTTGGGTTTTGCGCCCCTGACGACGTCGCCGATGCGCACGGATTGCCCGAATGGCAAGCGAACCAACGCATCACCGGTGACGCAATACCTCATCGCCGCCGGGGGGTCGTTGCCCGGCGAACCGAAGTTGCCCTGACCGTCGACCAGCGGGTAGCGCAGCGACCACGGCTGCGCCATGCGCACCAACGTGTCGTAGATCGACGCGTCACCATGAGGGTGGTAGTTGCCCATCGTTTCGGCAACGGAGCGCGCGGATTTCGCGTGGCTGCGATCCGGCCGGAACCCCGAGTCGAACATCGCGTAGAGCACCCGGCGGTGCACCGGCTTGAGCCCGTCGCGCACTTCCGGCAGGGCACGCCCGACGATCACGCTCATCGCATAGTCGATGTAGCTGCGCTGCATCTCCTGCTGGATGTCGACCGGTTCGACCCGGTCGGCGGACTCGTCTGGTGGCAGCGTGGTGTCAGTCATGAGTTCCTTTGTGAACTAAACGTCGAGGAAGCGAACGTCTTTGGCATTGCGGGTGATGAATGAGCGACGGGCCTCGACGTCTTCGCCCATGAGGATCGAGAACAATTCGTCGGCCGCGGCCGCGTCGTCCAAAGTGACCTGCCGCAGTACCCGCACCGACGGGTCCATCGTGGTCTCCCACAATTCCTTGGCATCCATCTCGCCGAGACCTTTGTAGCGCTGGATGCCGTCGTCCTTGTTGATCTTCTTGCCGGCCTTCAGACCCGCTTCGAGCAACCCGTCGCGTTCCCGATCGGAGTACGCGAACTCCGGCTCGGCGCGCTGCCACTTGAGCTTGTACAGCGGCGGCTGAGCCAAGAACACGTGCCCGTTTTCGATCAGCGGCCGCATGAACCGGAACAACAGCGTCAGCAGCAGTGTCGAGATGTGCTGGCCGTCGACGTCGGCGTCGGCCATCAGCACGATCTTGTGGTAGCGCAGCTTGGAGATGTCGAACTCGTCGTGAATACCGGTGCCTAGCGCGGTGATGATCGCCTGCACCTCGGTGTTTTTCAGCACGCGGTCGATGCGCGCCTTCTCGACGTTGATGATCTTGCCCCGCAGCGGCAGGATCGCCTGGAACATCGAGTCGCGGCCGCTCTTGGCTGAGCCCCCGGCCGAATCGCCCTCCACCACATACAGTTCTGACTTGCGCGGATCGGTGGAGCGGCAATCGGCCAGCTTGCCAGGCAGCCCGCCGATGTCGGTGGCGCTCTTGCGCCGCACCAGCTCGCGGGCCTTGCGTGCGGCGATGCGGGCCTGGGCCGACGAAACCGCTTTGTTCACAACGACTTTCGCGTCAGCCGGATTCGACTCGAACCAATGGGTGAGTTGTTCGTTGCACACGCGCTGGACGAATGATTTCACCTCGGTGTTGCCCAGCTTGGTTTTGGTCTGGCCTTCGAACTGCGGTTCGGCGACCTTGACCGAGATCACCGCGGCGAGGCCTTCGCGGATGTCGTCGCCCGTGAGGTTGGGGTCCTTGTCTTTCAACAACTTCCGGTCTTTGGCGTACTTGTTGACCACCGACGTCAACGCGGCCCGGAACCCTTCCTCGTGGGTGCCGCCCTCGTGGGTGTTGATGGTGTTGGCGAAGGTGTGCACCGACTCGGAGTAGCCGGCGTTCCACTGCATTGCGACCTCGACCTCGTGACCCGGACCCTTGCCGGAGAAGTCGACGACGCTGTTGTGGATCGGCTGTTTGGTGCGGTTGATGTGCTTGACGAAGTCGACGAGCCCGCCGGGGTAGTGGAATTCCCGCCGCTTCACCTTGTGGGCGGTGGCCTCGGCTGCTTGTTCCTCGGCGGTCTTCGGCGCCTCGGCGGTGTCGCTGACGACCTCGTCGACCACCTCCACTTCCGACACCCGCTCGTCGGTGAGGGTGATGGTCAGCCCCTTGTTGAGGAACGCCATCTCCTGCAGCCGCCGCGCGACGGTCTCGAAGTCGTATTCGGTGGTTTCGAAGATGTCCGGGTCGGCCCAGAACCGCACCGTGGTGCCGGTCTTCTTGGTCTTCTCGCCCTGCTTGAGGGTGCCGGGCACCGAGTGATCGTAGGACTGGAACCACTCATAGCCGTCGCGTGAGATGTCGACTTCGAGCCGGGTGGACAGCGCGTTCACCACGGAGACGCCGACGCCGTGCAGCCCGCCGGACACCGCGTACGCGCCGTCTTCGCCGCCGAACTTGCCGCCGGCGTGCAGCTGGGTCATCACCACGTCCACGGTCGGCGCGCCACTGGCGTGCATCTCGACCGGGATACCGCGCCCGTCGTCGGTGACTTCGACGCCGCCGTCGGCAAGCAGCCGCACGTCGACGCGGCTGGCGTAGCCGGCCATCGCCTCGTCGACCGCGTTGTCCACCACCTCCCAGATCAGGTGGTGCAAACCGCGTTCACCGGTGGAGCCGATATACATGCCGGGCCGCTTGCGGACCGCCTCCAGCCCTTCGAGGATGGTGATGGATGAGGCGCCGTACTCCGTTTGTGCTTTCTTCTTCTGGGCAGCCACGGTCGGACAGGTCTCCTTGGGGTTCGCATGCGAGCGGTTCGGTCACCGCGAGCGGGGTCTTCGTCCAGTCTACCGGTAACCGCCGCCAGCACCGATTCTGAAGCGGTGTTTCTACACAGCTAAAAACGCCGTGTACGAGATTTCGCGACCAGCGGCGCGTCCTGACGCTTGCGGCTTTTCTTTTCGCGGTTCAAGCGGCTCTCAGCGATGCTTATCCATAGGTGTCGCGCGGTCCACGCCCCGCCACCCGCAGGGGACCTTTCCGCCATGACGGTGCCACCGGTCCGGTGATCTTCAGCGACGTCACCACGCCGTCGCCGACCGCGGCGGCGATTTTCGCGAGCAGCTGGGCCTGCATCATCCGTAACTGGGTGGCCCACGCTGTGCTTTCCGCCGTGACGCTGAGCACCCCGTCGTGCAGGGCCGTAGGTGTGGCGTGCTCGGCGATCTGTTCGCCGACCACCGACCGCCAGCGCCCGAACACCGCTCCTTCGGCCACCCGGCCCGACCACCCGCGGGTCGCCGCGACATCGCGTGCGGCCGCGCCGAGTGGTTGCGGATCTCGGACGTCGGGGCCGGGACCGGACCATGAGCGACGGTTGCCTTGCCGCCCGGCCACGCGTGGCGTGCCAGTACCGCGGCGGCCCAGCCCGACGTTCTTGCCTTGCGAGCGGGCGGCGCTGCGGGCCTCTTCCAGTGTGCGGCGCACCAGATCCATCGCGTCGTCGCTCATGACGTCACCACCGACATCCGGCCGGCGTCATCTTCGGACAGCCCGATCGTGATGCGCCGGGCGTCGAGTTGCGCCGGAATGTCTTCGACCACCGCGGCTGTCACCAGCACCTGCTCGGCTTCCGCGGCGACCGCAGCCAGCGCCTGTCTGCGCGTGGTGTCGAGTTCGGCGAACACGTCGTCAAGTAATAACACGGGCTCGGTGCCGTCGGACCGTAACAGCTGGTATGCCGCCAGTCGCAGCGCTAATGCCATGGACCACGATTCGCCATGGGAGGCAAAGCCTTTCGCTGGCTGCGCACCGAGGATGAGATCCAGGTCGTCGCGATGGGGGCCGACCAGGCAGACACCGCGGTCCAGTTCCGCGGCGCGGCGCGCCGCCAGTGCGGCCAGGAGCGCTGCTTCCAAATCCGCTGTGTCGCTGGACCCCAACTCTGTGTCGATGCTCGACCGATAGCGGATGTCGGCGCTGCGCGACCCGGGTGCCAGCAGTTGATAGGCCTTCTCGACTTCGGGTCTCAGCTCGTCGACCAAGGCGATGCGTGCAGCCAGTAGCTGTGCGCCGTGCTCGGCCAGGTGACGATCCCAGACATCGAGGGTGTGCAGCAGCCCGTCGTCGCCCGTGCGGTGTCCGGCCGCGGTTTTCAGCAGAGCTGTGCGTTGGCGGACCACCCGGTCATAGTCGGCGCGGACACCCGCCAGCGCCGGGCGCCGGAGCGTCGCGAGCTCGTCCAGATACCGGCGGCGTTCGCTCGGATCGCCGCGCACCAGCGCGAGGTCCTCGGGAGCGAAGAGCACGGCACGCAGTACACCGAGCACTTCGCGTGGGCTGCGAACGGGGGAGCGGTTCAACCGCGCCTTGTTCGCCTTACCGGCTGTGATCTCCAGGTCGACGGCCAGCTCACGGCCATCATTGACGACGATCGTCGAGACCACCGCGCGCGGCCGGCCCGCGCGAATCAACGGTGCGTCGGTGGCCACCCGATGCGAACCAAGGGTAGACGAATACCACAGGGCCTCAACAAGATTCGTTTTCCCGTAGCCGTTCGGCCCGACGAACACAGTCCGCCCGGGTGCCAACTCCACGTCCACTTCGGACCAGGACCGGAAGTCGCGCAACCCCAAGTGCCGTACATACATCGGCTGCGAACTATCCCGACTGGCTGACCCGGTGAACGGCGTGACCGCCGAATTGATTACGCAGCGCGGCAACAGCTTTCATGGTGGGGGACTCCTCCTGGCGAGACAAGAACCGCGCGAACAGCGATGCAGCGATGCCCGGAACCGGTACCCGGAGCCGAATGGCCTCTTCGACGGTCCAGCGGCCCTCGCCGGAATCCTCGGTGTAGCCGGTGATCTGCCTCAGCCCGGGGTCCTCCTTGAGCGCTTTGGCCAGCAGCTGCTGCAGCCAAGACCGCACGACGGTGCCGTTGGTCCACGCTTGGTAGACGGCTTGCGGATCTTGGATCAGGTCCTCGGCGTTCAGCAGTTCATAGCCCTCGGCATAGGCCGACATCAGCGCGTACTCGACGCCGTTGTGGACCATCTTCGCGAAGTGGCCGGCGCCCACCGGCCCGGCGTGCACGAATCCGTCTTCGCGCGGGCCGGGCGGCCGCAGCGCGTCGAAGATCGGCATGGCCCGCTCGACGTCGGCGTCACTGCCGCCGACCATCAACCCGTAACCGGCCTTCAGACCCCAGATACCGCCCGAGACGCCGGCATCGATGAACGCAATCCCCTTCTGCGCCAAGAGCTTTGCATGGGGGCCGTCCTCGGTGTACCGGGAATTGCCGCCGTCGATCACCAAATCGCCCTCATCGAGCTCCTCAGCCAGCGACGCGATGGTTCCGTGGGTGATCGGCCCCGAAGGCACCATCACCCACACCACCCGCGGGGGCGTCAGCGCGTCGACGAGCGCAGCCAGTGACGGCACATCGGTGACTTCGGGCCGCGGGTCGTACCCGACGACGTCGTGGCCGCCGTCGCGCAGGCGCTCGCGCATGTTGAACCCCATCTTGCCCAGACCCACCAGGCCCAGCTGCATCTATGCCTCCCTCTTGTGGAATCGCGCGGACGGGATCAGCGCGTCAGCCGGGTAGCCGAACGGGCATCAGCAAGTAGACGTAGTCCGACGGAACGGCCGGGAACGGCCCAGCGGCGGGGAGCGGCGTGTCGTCCCCAGCGGCCGGTCGCAGCACGGCGGGCCGGCTGGGAGTGGTGAATCCGAATGACACTTTCTCACTGTGCAGCGACGTCAGCCCGTCGGTCAGGTAAGTCGGGTTGAACGCGATGGTGAGCGGGTCGCCCGAAAATTCCACGGGCAGGTCCTCTTCCGCGCGGCCGACGTCGTCGGCGCCGGCGGCCAGACGCAAACTGCCTTCGCTGAACTCCATGCGGACTTGCGCGCCGCGGTCGGCGACCAGCGCCACACGTTTGATGGCTTCCACGAGTTCGGCGACGTCCACGGTGGCGACGGCTGTGTGTTCGGTGGGCAGCAGCTGGCGGAATTTCGGAAACTCGGCGTCCAGCAGTCGGGTGGTGCTGCGTTTGCCTTCGCTTCGAATGCCGAGCAGCCCCTCCTTGCCGACATTTGCGCCCGCACCCAACGCCAGCCCGACCTCGGCGCCGGTGATGCCGGCTCGGGCGACCTCGGCCAGTGTCTTGGCCGGCACCAGCACCGCGGCCTCGATGTCGGCCGATGACGTGGACCACGTCAGTTCGCGAACCGCCAGCCGGAACCGGTCGGTGGCAGCCAAAACGACTGTCTCGCCGGATATTTCGACGCGGATGCCGGTCAGCATGGGCAACGTGTCGTCGCGCCCGGCGGCCACGGCGACCTGCGCGATGGCCTCGGAGAACAGTTCAGCGGAGATCACCCCGGTTTCCTCCGGCAGTGCCGGCAGCGCAGGATAGTCCTCGACCGCCATGGTGGGCAGCGAGAACCGGGCGCTGCCGCACGTCAGCGCCACGCGGGTGCCGTCGACGCTGACGTCGACCGGTTTGGCCGGCAACGCCCGGGTGATATCCGACAGCAGCCGCCCCGACACCAAAACCCTTCCGGGAGTGGCGATTTCCGCTGGCACCTGCACCTCGGCCGACACTTCGTAGTCGAACGAGCAGATGGTCAACCCGGTGTCGGTGCCTTCCAGGAGCACACCGGCAAGCACCGGCACCGTCGGCCGGGTCGGCACGTTACGCGCTACCCACGCCACCGCATCGGCGAAGTCCTCGCGGACCAGCCGGAATTTCAAGTCGGTCAAGCCGACCGTCGTCGTCGCCACCTCACACAGCCTTTTCTTGGATCACTGTTCGTCACACACTTCGTCCCCGCGGTTCCCGGGCCTCACAACCAGGTGACCGTCGTGTACCTACGACGACCGTAACGGCTGTCGAGGCACCACCGTAGAGCTTTCGCCTGCTCGATAAAAGCTAATCGATCAGCCCGACAGGCACTGTCCGCCAGCCCTGCCACGGGTGTGGAGAACCGTTGTCCCCAGCGCCTTCTTCTGACCGAAATCTAGAGAGATAGATAAGCAACAGTAGTAGGGGCTGTGGAATCTGTGGATACGTCGCGTTTGTGCTGAAAGGGTGCCGCGGCGCGTTGTGGACGGCCGGTGCACGACTGTGCCGGCACGACTGTGTCGATGTGCATGGCGGGCGGCTGTCCACGCCCCGGTGCACAGTCGGCGGTGTTGTTGCGGAGTTTTACACAGGGTTATGCACACGCCGGGTGGCGAAAAAAAGGGTGCACGCGGCCGAGGTTTCTTGGCGCCGGCACCGAAGGAATGCGGGATGAGATCAGCGCTTGGAGCGCTGACGGATGCGGGTGGTGAGTTCTTTCACCTGATCGAACACCTCGCGACGCTGAGCCATCTCGCCGCGGATCTTGCGTTCTGCGTACATCACCGTGGTGTGGTCGCGGCCGAACGCCTGGCCGATCTTGGGCAGCGACAGGTCGGTGAGCTCGCGGCACAGATACATCGCAACCTGGCGAGCCTGTGCCAGCGAGCGGGTCTTGCCGGGCCCGCGCAGCTCCTCGATGGTGGTTTCGAAGTACTCCGCGGTGGCCGCCATGATCATCGCGGTGCTGATCTGCATGCTCTCCGCATCGGAAATCAGATCGCGCAGCACGATTTCGGCGAGCGCGCGGTCGATCGGCGTCTGGTTCAGCGACGCGAATGCGGTCACCCGGATCAGCGCACCCTCGAGTTCGCGGATGTTGCGTTCGATGCTGCTGGCGATCAGCTCCAGGACGTCGTCGGGCACGTCGAGCCGGTCCATCTGCGCCTTCTTGCGCAAGATTGCGATGCGTGTCTCCAGCTCCGGCGGCTGGACGTCGGTGATCAGACCCCACTCGAACCGGGTGCGCAGCCGGTCCTCCAACGTGGCCAGCTGCTTGGGCGGCCGGTCCGACGAGATCACGATCTGCTTGTTCGCGTTGTGCAGCGTGTTGAAGGTGTGGAAGAACTCCTCCTGGATGCCTTCCTTGCCTTCGATGAACTGGATGTCGTCGACCAAAAGCACGTCGATGTCGCGGTAGCTGCGTTTGAACGCGACCTTGCGGTCGTCGCGCAGCGAGTTGATGAAGTCGTTGGTGAACTCTTCGGTGGAGACGTACTTGACCCGCATGCCGGGGAAGAGTCGCTGGGCGTAGTTGCCGGCCGCGTGCAGCAGGTGAGTCTTGCCTAGCCCGGACTCACCCCAGATGAACAACGGGTTGTACGCGCGGGCCGGCGCCTCGGCGATGGCGAGGGCGGCGGCATGCGCAAAGCGGTTCGACGCACCGATGACGAACGTGTCGAAGGTGTAGCGCTTGTTGAGGCTGACGCCCTGTGACTGGCCGGCGGGATCGTGGGCGGGTTTGTTCAAGAAGTACGACGGCCACGACTCGTGCGCACTGGCCAACGCTTCGGTGTCGTCGTCGACCTCGTCGTCGGTGTCGAGATTCGGCGCGGCGGCCGGGGGTTCGTCGGCGTCCCCTGGCTCCGGCGGTGCGATCCGCACGCCGAGCTCCACGCGTTGGCCGAGCCGGCGGCTCAGCGCGTCGATGATCTGGTTGCGCAGGTGGCGTTCGATCTCGTTCTGGACGAAACTGCTGGGCACCGACAGCAGCGCGAACCCTTCGGCGATGGTCAGCGGCTTGACCAAGGTGAGCCAAGCGCGCTGCTGCGGAGTGAGCGGTGGACCTGTGCGGTCGCCGTTGCTGGCTGACGTGCCGTTCGGGACGTCGCCGTTGAGTTCGGAGACGACGGTGTTCCATACCTCGGCGAACGGCGCATCGGGTTCAGCGGTCAACGACGAGAACCCCCTTTGGCGTCGGTCGAGGGTCGACAAAAGAAACGAGGCCAACTGTCCACATAGTTATCCACAGGTGTGGACAGGACAGCGGCTCGCTTCGATGTCGCTCGGCGTGAGTCTTCGGCCGCTCCGCATGGAGGCGGCACTGCCAGAAGCTAACAGGTTTCGCGGAGGCTGGCCAACCGTTCGGCAACATTGCCGACGAGAAGTCGGCGTGTCGCTTGACGACGGTGACGGTTGTGGCAACAGTGATCTCCGCTGTGGTGCCCGGACGCCGTTTGACCGGCGGTATCGGTGTCAGTACCCTCAAACGGTCGCCCGAAAGTCGGCGATACGGCAGCGAACCGGGGGAGTGTCTACCGGGGTCCGCGCCGGTTAGCGAGCGAGACGAGCTTACGAGCGGCATCCGCGTCAGCTTCGGCATGGTGGGTTAGACGATGCGCGAGTCGACGAGGTGCCAGACGCATGAGGAGAAAATGCCGTGGCCAAGGGCAAGCGGACCTTCCAGCCGAACAATCGCCGGCGCGCACGCGTGCACGGGTTTCGCCTTCGGATGAGGACTCGCGCGGGGCGCGCGATCGTATCCAACCGCCGGCGCAAGGGCCGGCGGACGCTGACTGCTTGAGTCGGCGCGGATAGCAACGACGGTGCTTCCGGCGCACAACCGGATGACGCGGTCGACGGAGTTCAGCGCCACTGTCAAGAACGGGGTGCGAGCCGTCGAACGGGATCTCGTGGTGCACGCGCATCGTTGTGACCGCCCCGACGACGCCGGCCCACGGATCGGCCTGGTCGTCGGTAAGTCCGTCGGCTCGGCCGTGGACCGCCATCGGGTGGCGCGACGGCTGCGTCACGTCGCCCGCAATCTACTCACCGAACTAGACCCGGCGGACCGGATCGTGATCAGGGCGCTGCCCGGCAGCCGCGACGCGATCTCGGCGCGGCTGGAACAGGAACTGCGGTCGGGTTTGACCCGTGCCCGGGTGCTGCCGAGGAGCCGGCGGTGAGAGCGGACCTCGCGGCTGCGCGCCGCTGGCCGGTGCGCTGCGCAATTTTCGCGATCGAGCTGTACCGCACCTACGTCTCACCGCTGCGCTTGCCGACCTGCCGGTTCATGCCCACCTGCAGCCAGTACGCGATCGAGGCGCTGACCGAATACGGCTTGGTCAAGGGCGGCTGGCTGACCGCGGTGCGGCTGGCGAAATGCGGTCCGTGGCATCGCGGCGGATGGGACACAGTCCCGCAGAGACACAACGACATTCATCGGTGCGGCGACGTGGAAGCGCTTGCCCGAAGCTCAGAAGGTGCAGCCGACGGCTGGGAGATCCCAGCGCAGCGAGGGGAGAGCACGTCCCGTGTTTGATCTGTTCAGCCTCGACATCATCTATTACCCGGTGTCGGCGATCATGTGGCTTTGGTACAAGGCCTTTTCCGCAGTGCCGTTCCTCGGCCCGTCAAACTTTTTCACATGGGCGCTGTCGGTGATGTTCCTGGTGTTCACGTTGCGCGCGATTCTCTACAAGCCGTTCGTTCGGCAGATCCGCACCACCCGCCAGATGCAGGAGATGCAGCCGCAGATCAAGGCGCTGCAGAAGAAGTACGGCAAGGACCGGCAGCGCCTGGCGCTGGAGATGCAGAAGCTGCAGCGCGAACATGGGGTCAACCCGATCCTGGGGTGCTTGCCGATGCTCGCGCAGATCCCGGTGTTCCTCGGGCTCTACCACGTGCTGATGTCGTTCAACCGGACCCAGCACGGCATCGGCCGGCTTGGGCTGAGCCCCGATCAGAACCGCCAGATCGGCAACTATGTCTTTAGCGTCGCCGATGTCAACCACTTCCTGGATGCGAACTTGTTCGGCGCGCCGATCGGGGCGTCGATGACCCAGTCGACGGGAAGCATCGCGGCGTTCCACGAATTCAACCGGCTGTCGGTGATTTTGATCGGGGTGCCGCTGATGCTGCTGGCGGGCTTCGCGACGCATATGAACAGCCGTGCGTCGATCACGCGGCAGAGCCCCGAGGCGGCGGCCAACCCGCAGACCGCGATCATGAATCGCCTTGCGCTCTACATCTTTCCGCTCGGCGTCGTCGTGGGTGGTCCCTTCCTGCCGCTGGCCATCATCATCTACTGGTTCGCCAACAACATCTGGACGTTCGGTCAGCAGCACTACGTGTTCGGCAAGATCGCCAAAGAGGAAGAGGCCAAGAAGCAGGAAGCGCTCGCTCGGCGCGCGGCGAATGCACCTGCTCCCGGCGCGAAACCGACCCGGCCCAAGAAGGCGGCGGCAGGGGACGGATCCGGCAACGGTGCAGTCAAGCCCGACACCGAGGCGGCGGACGGCCGGCCGGGTAAGAGCGACACCACACCTGAAAACGGCGCAGCGTCGGACGGCGGCGGTGCCGTAGGTCGGACGCCGCGACCGGGCGCGCGCCCGAAGAAGCGCAAACGTTGAAGCCGGACGCCGCGACAGCGGCGGGCACATAGGGGAGAGGGACACGGATGAGCGACGCAGAGACCGCCGAGCGCGAGGACAACGTCGACGAGAACGTGAACGACGACTCGACGGCCGACGTGAGCGATGAGGCAGCCGGCAGCACTAAGGCCGACGACCTCGAGGAACGGTTGGTGGCCGAAGGCGAGATCGCCGGGGACTATCTCGAGGAGCTGCTCGACCTGCTGGACTTCGACGGCGATATCGACCTGGACGTCGAGGGCAACCGAGCCGTCGTCAGCATCGACGGCGGCCAGGACTTGGTGAAGCTGGTCGGCCGCCGCGGCGAGGTCCTCGACGCGCTGCAGGAGCTGACCCGGCTGGCCGTGCATCAGAAGACAGGCGAGCGCAGTCGGCTGATGCTCGACATCGCGAGCTGGCGCCGCCGCCGCCGCGAGGAGCTGGCCGCCCTCGGACAGAAGGTGGCTCAGCGCGTGCTGGAGACCGGGACCCGCGAGCAGCTCGCTCCGATGACGCCATTCGAGCGCAAGATCGTGCACGACGCGGTGGCGGCGATTCCCGGGGTTCGCAGCGAGAGCGAGGGGCAGGAGCCCGCGCGGCGCGTCGTCGTCCTTTTGGATCAGTAGAGGCGACTTACATCGATGTAGTTCGATGGCCGCGGGTGTTCTCCTTGCCGCAGAGGGATGTTTCACGTGAAACATGGCGTGCCGCCTGATCCGCCGTCCGCGGCGCAGCGTTTCTTCGGGGACCGACTGGACTTGGCGACGAGCTACGCCGAGCTCCTTGTCACTGAGGGAGTCGAGCGAGGACTTATCGGTCCGCGGGAAGTCGACCGCATCTGGGATCGCCACATCTTGAATAGCGCCGCCATTGCCGAGCTCCTGCCGCCAGGTGCCCGAGTAGCGGACATCGGCAGTGGGGCCGGGCTCCCCGGGATACCTCTCGTCTTGGCGAAGCCCGATCTGCGGATGTCGTTGGTAGAGCCGATGCTGCGCCGGGTCACCTTCTTGCGGGACGCGGTCGATTCGCTCGGGCTGGATGTCGCCGTCATCCGCGGCAGAGCGGAGCAGCCGGACGTGCGCGCGCAGGTCGGTCCGGCGGACGCCGTGGTGTGCCGGGCCGTCGCGTCGCTCGATAAGTTGGCGGGATGGTCGGCGCCGCTGCTGGCGGCCGGGGGGTTGCTTGTCGCGATCAAAGGCGAGAGAGCCGAGGAAGAAGTGGAACGGTATCGGCGTGTGATGGCGTCGTTAGGTATAGAGACTGTCAGGGTGGTGAGATGTGGCGGGGACGACTTAGATCCGCCGACGACTGCGGTGGTCGGGGAGCGGACCGACGCGAACCCACGGCAGACGCGAAGGCGAGCGCAAAGCGGGAGGCGACCGTGACGACGGGCGACACGTCCAGGACCACCGCGGACGCGAATGTTTCACGTGAAACGGCGGCCGTAACTTCGGCAGTGGGGCAGGGCAGCGTCGCCGACGTCACGTCGGCCAACCCGGGCGTCGACGCGGACTCCGCCTGGCGCGCCGATCCGGCCGACACCCCCATCGGTGCCGCCGCGCACCGGGCCACGCAAATTCTGCACACCACGCACCCCCGTCTTCCTCGACCGTCGCGCCGGCGGATCTTCACGGTCGCGAATCAGAAGGGCGGCGTCGGTAAGACCACCACGGCGGTGAACCTCGCGGCGGCCCTCGCCCTTCAAGGACTCAAGACCTTGGTCATCGACCTCGATCCGCAGGGCAACGCGAGCACCGCGCTGGGTATCGAGCATCGGCACGCGGGCACCCCGTCGTCGTACGAGATGTTGCTCGGCGAACTGCCGCTGGCCGACGCGATCCGCAAGAGCCCGCACAGCGAGCGGCTGTTCTGCGTCCCGGCGACCATCGACCTCGCCGGCGCGGAAATCGAACTGGTCAGCATGGTGGCGCGGGAGAACCGGTTGCGCACCGCGCTCGCCGACCTGGACACCACCGACTTCGACTACGTCTTCATCGACTGCCCGCCGTCACTCGGCCTGCTGACCATCAACGCGCTCGTCGCCGCGCCCGAGGTCCTCATCCCGATCCAGTGCGAGTACTACGCGCTAGAGGGCGTTTCGCAGTTGATGAACAACATCGAGATGGTCCGAGCGCATTTGAACCCGGCGCTGACGGTGTCGACGGTCGTGCTGACCATGTACGACGGCCGGACCAAGCTCGCCGACCAGGTGGCTGAAGAGGTCCGCCGGTACTTCGGTGACAAGGTGCTGCGCACCGTGATCCCGCGCAGCGTCAAGGTCTCCGAGGCGCCGGGCTACAGCATGACGATCATCGACTACGACCCGGGCTCACGCGGAGCGATGAGTTACCTCGACGCCAGCCGCGAACTCGCGCACCGCGACGGCCCTGCCGGGGCACCGAGTCGCTGACAGACCAACGAAGAGGAGGCACTGATGACCCAAGCATCGCGCCGCAAAGGCGGCCTCGGCCGCGGGCTGGCATCGCTGATCCCGACCGGTCCCACCGAGACCGGTGCGGCGGGCCTCGGGCCTCGAATGGGTGACGCCGCAGCGGACGTCGTGCTGGGTGGCCCCCCCGCGGTCGACACCGCGGCCGTCGGCGCGGTGTACCGAGAGATCGACCCGGCGATGATCGTGCCGAACCCGCGCCAGCCGCGACAGGTGTTCGACGACGAAGCCCTCGCGGAACTGGTGCATTCCATCCGCGAGTTCGGGTTGATGCAGCCGATCGTGGTACGCGCTCCGGATTCGGCCGGCCGCTATCAGCTCGTCATGGGGGAGCGGCGCTGGCGAGCCGCCCAGCAGGCCGGGCTCACCGCGATCCCCGCCATCGTCCGCGAGACCACCGACGACAACATGCTGCGCGACGCTCTGCTGGAGAACATCCACCGCGTGCAGCTCAACCCACTCGAGGAGGCGGCGGCATACCAGCAGCTGCTCGACGAGTTCAACGTCACCCACGACGAGCTTGCCGCGCGGATCGGCCGGTCGCGCCCGCTGATCACGAACATGATCCGGCTGCTGCGGTTGCCGATCCCGGTGCAGCGCCGCGTCGCTGCCGGCGTGCTGTCGGCGGGCCATGCCCGCGCGCTGCTGGCATTGGAAGGCGGTCCGGACGCACAAGAGGAGATGGCGGCCCGGATTGTCGCCGAGGGGCTTTCCGTGCGCGCCACCGAGGAGGCTGTCACGCTGGCCAATCGCGGCGACGCCACACCCCATCCCGGGCCGCGCCGTAAACCGATCCAGATGCCCGGCTTGCAAGACATCGCCGAGCGACTGTCGGCCGCGTTCGACACTCGGGTCACCGTGAGCCTGGGCAAGCGCAAGGGCAAGATCGTCGTCGAGTTCGGCTCCGTCGACGATTTACAGCGGATAGTGGCGCTGATGGACAACGCGAACCGCTGATTTCGCCCGTGCGCTGACACCGGGCCGATACGTCACTGTGACGGCATCAAGACCGGATCGCGACCCGGAAGTGATCTCCGCGCGAAAGATTGTGTGGCTCAGGAATTTTCACCCTGCGCGGGAGTCGACCAATGCAGAACGGCCGAAACTGGCCCGTACCGCCCACCCTCTCCTATTCTGGAAGGGCTGCCTTGGGCAGCAGCATCACATGGAGGCCTCGAAGCGTAGTGTCTGCCCGAATCACGCCACTGCGGCTCGAGTATTTCGAGCAGCTTCCTAAACATGCCCGGCGCTGTGTGTATTGGGAGGTCGACCCGACTGCGCTGGGCACCGACGATCACTTCGCCGATCCCGAGTTCGAAAAAGAAGCCTGGCTGTCGATGGTCATGCTCGAGTGGGGTGCGTGCGGCCAGATCGCGGTCCCGGCTCGGGACGAACCCGCCGAGGCCGACGGCGGCGGCGAAGACGCGGAGCTCGACGCGCCGTGCATCGGCTACGCGCTGTACGCGCCGCCGGGCGCCGTGCCGCGCGCGAGTTGTTTTCCCACCGCCCCGGTGAGCCCGGACGCGGTGTTGCTGACGTCGATGGGGGTCGAACCCGAACACGCCGACCCGCTGTCGCGGCGCCTGATCGCGCAGGCGGTCGCTGATCTGCAGCGCCGCGGCGTGCGGGCGCTGGAGGCGTTCGGTCGCACCGCCGAAGCCGAGGAACTCGTCGACCATCGCGCCGCACCGGCAGACGTCAAGCCGGTGGTGGAGCCGTTCGGTGACTGCTCGTTCGGCCAGTGCATGATCACCGCGGAGTTCCTGCGAGACGTCGGCTTCACGGTCGTCGCACCCCACCCGTACTTCCCGCGGCTGCGGTTGGAACTCGACCAAGGGTTGGGGTGGAAGGCCGAAGTGGAGGCGGCGCTGGAGCGGCTGCTGCAAAGCGCGCAGATGGAGCCCGTGGGCGCTGGTGCCTGCCGCGTGGACGCTACCGACTGAGCCGGCTGGTCTGTTCCACCGACAGTTCGTGCGCCAGCAGCTCGGCGAACGTGAAAGTGCCTGTGGGGCGGTCGTTTTTGCCGAGCAGATAGAGGCGCTTGACCGCGGCCAGAATCCCTTCGGCGATCGAGTCGCGGGTTTGTGCGGTCACCAACATCGCGCGGTCGCGTGGATTTGTGATGTAGCCGATGTCCACCTGAACCGTCGGCATCCGCGTCAACCGCAGCAGATCCCAGGTGCGGCCGTGCGCGCGGCAGTCCAGTAACCCCGTGCGCGCCACCACTTCCCGCTGAATGAAATCGGCGAGGTTGCGCCCGATCGTCGACACCGAGCCGTGCGAGTTGCCGAAGTGAAACGACGCGACACCGTTGGGCAGGGGACTGGGCTGGGTGGCGCAGCGCAAGCTGATCATCAGATCGGCGCCGACGGTGTTCGCCGTTGCGGCCCGCTCGGCGTCCGAGGGGCTGCGGTTGGCCGGGCGAGACAGAAACGTCTCCATCCCGATCGCGGTCATCCGGCCCTCTAGCCGGGAAGCCAAGTCCCACAAGATGTCTGACTCGCTGATCGGCCCCGCCGGCCCTTGCACGATCGTGCCGTGATCGTCGCCGCCGCGGCCCGGGTCGATGATGATCCGCTTGCCGGACAGCCGTGGACCGGAGCTGCGCACCAGCTCTTCTTCCCGAATCGCATGCGGCGAACCGCCGGTCACGCGGGAACCGAGAAAATACAAGGAGCGCAACGTTTCTGGGCCGCAGATACCGTCCGGGGTGAGCCCGTACTCGCGCTGGTAGGACATCAGCGCGTTGTGCGTATGCAGACCGAAGTGGCCGTCCACCAGCCCGGTGTAGAAGCCCAGATCCTGCAGTCGGGCCTGCAGCGACGCCACGTCGTCGCCGTACATCGGCGCGCCGAACTGGTGATGCAGGACCCGGGCGCCGAGCCGGTATGACGCCTCCTTCAACGCCCGGTACGTGGCTTCACCCACAATGCCGTCGACGAGCAGGCCGCGATGCTGCTGGAACGCCCTCACCGCTTGGTCGAGTTCGGCGTCGAACAGGTCGGGGACCGAATGCTTTCCGGTGGTCAGGTCCGCGTCGGGATCCTCCAGCCAACCGAGCGACGCGAGCGCGCTGCGGATTTCGGCAACCGCGCTGCTGCGGTCGCCGCGGCGCAGAGTCGACATAGAAGGCCTTTCGGTCACGGACGTCGAGCCAGACATCACGTTGCGCGGTCGTCGTGTTCCCAAAGCTTCTCGCGCAACCGGCTCATCGCCGAACTACACACATTGTCGCAGACGGTTCTGCGAATCGAGAAAACGCCAGGCGACCGGCGGGCCGCCTCGTCGGCTAGATTTCGTCGGCGAGCTCCCGCAGCAGCGCCGCCTTGCTCTTGGCGCCGACGATCCGTTTGACCGGCTGGCCACCCTTGAACAGGATCAGCGTCGGAATCGAGATCACCTGGAAGTCGCGCGCGGTGCCGGGATTGGCGTCGATGTCGATCTTGGCGACGGTCAGTGCGTCGGATTTCTCGGCGGCGATCTCCTCGAGCACCGGGGCCACCATCCGGCACGGCGAGCACCACGTCGCCCAGAAGTCGACCAGGACGGGCCGCTCGTTTGCCAGGACGTCCTGGGCGAAGGAGTCGTCGGTGACGGCGATGGTCGCGGTGGATTCGGTCACAGCGGTGCTCCAATCAAGTTGTCGGCGGTGTCGGTGTGGGCGGTCTCGGCGAGCCAGCGTTCGGCGTCGATGGCCGCGGAACAGCCGGTGCCGGCCGCGGTCACCGCCTGCCGGTAGGTGCGGTCCACCAGGTCGCCGGCGGCGAAAACCCCCTCCACTGACGTGTGGGTAGTGCGGCCGCGCACCAGTACATAGCCGTCGCCGTCGACGTCGACCTGGTCGCGGACGAGATCAGAACGCGGATCGTGCCCGATCGCGACGAACACGCCGGTGACGTCGAGCGTGCTGTCCTCGCCGGTCTTGGTGTTGTGCACACGAAGCCCGGTGACGCTGCTGTCGCCCAGCACCTCCAAAACGACGGTGTTGGTGAGGAAGCGGATCTTGTCGTTGTCTTCGGCCCGGGCCAGCATGATCTTCGACGCGCGGAACTCGTCACGGCGGTGCACGATCGTGACGCTTCGGGCGAAGCGGGTAAGAAACGTCGCCTCTTCCATCGCCGAGTCACCGCCGCCGATCACCGCGATGTCCTGCTCGCGAAAGAAGAATCCGTCGCAGGTGGCACACGAGCTGACCCCGCGGCCCAGCAACTCCTGCTCGCCCGGTACGCCCAGGTAGCGCGGTGCAGCTCCCATCGCCAGGATCACCGCGCGAGCATGGTGGGTTTCGTCGCCGACGGTGACGGTTTTCACCGGCCCGGTCAGCGACACCGCGTCGACGTCTTCCATGCGCAGGTCGGCGCCGAACCGCAGCGCCTGCTCGCGCATTTCGTCCATCAACTCGGGGCCGGTGATGCCGGCGCGGAATCCCGGGAAGTTCTCGACTTCGGTGGTCGTCATCAGCGCGCCACCGAATTGCGAGCCTTCGAACACCACCGGGGACAGCTGGGCGCGGGCGGCGTAGATCGCCGCGGTGTAGCCGGCCGGCCCTGAGCCGATGATGATCAGGTCGTGGACGGTGGGGGACGACGCCATGTCAGCCTTTCTGCCCGTGGTCTGCTCGCCATCGTGTCGGACACCGGGAGCGATGGTTCAAACACCAGGGTATGTGGCGGTGTTCCCGGCCCGTGTCATGGCGCCCGTGTCATCGACGGCGGATCCGGGTGTCGGCGACCAGGCCGGTGTCGGCCGAACTGCAGTTCGGCCGCACCGCCAGCGCCGTGACGGTGTCGGGGGTGTCACCGGGCAGGACCAGCACAACCGCGGGCGCACCGGTGATCTGGACTTGCCGGGCACCCAGCACGGGGCCGCCCGCCGGGTAGCCCAGCCCGTTGAGGCACGACGAGCGGCGGCGGGGGTCTGCGAGTCCGCCGTAATCGGGTGGCTGGTTGAGCAACGCGAGAATGTCGTGGTCGGCAAGCGGCACGGTCGGGGCGGACGGTGCGGAGGTCAGCTGCTGGGTCGAGGACGCGGTCCCTGGGCCGCCAGGCTGCATCAGCATGGCGGTGCCCAGGCCGGCCGCCGCAACCGCTGCGGCGACGCCCATCGCCGCGCTGATCCGGACGACCCGCGTCCGCCTGGGCGGTGACGTGGCGCGCAAGGCCGAGACCACGCGTGCGGTGACCGCGGTCGGGACCTCCGGCGCCGAGTCGGCGTCGGCGCCGAGGCGGGCGAGGTCGGCGCGGACTCTGTCGACCGCAGGCACCGCCGGTCTGCCGCTGTCCATGCACCTGTTGTACCGCGGCCGGGCGACGGACTTGTGTTATCCGGCGGCGCTGCCGGCAGCGTCGGGGTGGAAGTAGCGCAGCATCAATGCCAGCCGGGCGCGCCCGCGGGCACATCGGCTTTTGACCGTGCCCTGCGGTACGCCCAGCAGCCGGGCTGCGTCGGCCACCGAGTACCCCTGCATGTCGACCGCGACGACGGCGGCGCGCTGCTCGACCGGCAACCGCATCAGCGCCCGCTGCACTTCCACCGCGGTGTCGGTGCGCGAACTGGGGTCGCTGACCGGGTAGACATCGTCTTCGATCTGGACGGTGACGTGAGTCTTGTTGCGCCGCAACCGATCCAGGCAGGCATTGACCACGATGCGGTGCAGCCAGCTGCTGACGGCGGCGTCGTTGCGGAATGATGCCGCGCTGCGGTGCGCCGACAGCATGGCGTCCTGCAGAGCATCTGCGGCGTCTTCCCCGGTGCGGCTGGTCAGCCGGGCCAGCCGGTAGAGCTGACGTTGATGCCGTAGGAACAACTCCTCGAATGCGTAGCGGTCGCCTGCGACGTGTGCGGCGAGCAACTCTGCGTCGGACCGTTGCTGTGATCCCCCGAAGCACCCCACAGCCGAACCCTAAGCGGACGCTGGGATACCCCTGAACGCTAACTGGGAGATTGCTGACGATCGCAATCAATCGTCGGCTATGTCCGGTTAGCCCGTCCTGCGCGCATAGCTGATCAGTCCAAGTGATGCGGTTAGCCGACGTCGCCTGGGTCGCGCGCAAACTCCATCGATGGCATTTACTGGACGACGGCTACGTGGTGCCCTCGAGCGTGACCTCGTAGATGTTGGCGACACTCTGGCCGTCTGTGCTGCCCAAGGTCGAAATCCACACCAGCACATGCGATGTCGCGGTCGGCGTGTTGACCGGGATCCGGTTCGGGCCGGGTTGCACCGGGGTGGGAGCGGTCAGCGCCGCGGTGTCGTCGAGGCTGCCGGGCGAGGCACTGTTGGCGGCGCGGATTTGAATCTGCGTGCCGGTGCTCGACACGTTGACGTTGACCGCGGTGAGCTTGGTGGGCTGGGCAAGTTGCAACATCAGGCCGACACCGTTTTTGAAGTTCGGAAACGGAACGCTGTCGGTGTAGACGTCGGTCTTCCACGCGGTGGACGTGTTGCCGTCGATGGCCAAGCCGGCGTCACCGGGGTTGTCCGGGCCGCCGCCCGGTGAAAAGACCTCTGCACGAACGGGTTTGATGGTGTTGCCGCTGGCGCCCGGCGCCGACGGCAGACTGCTGGTGGGGTTGAGGCCCAGCTGGTCCTGGGTGCTCGAGTAGTCGTCGTTGAAGCCGTTGAACAATGCTGCGGCCAACAGCGTGGCCACCACCAGGATCGCGCCTACGACACCGAGTCCGATCAGCAGGCTTTTCCGGCGCCGAGCGCGCTCGTCTTCGTCCAGCTCACTCGAGTTGCGAAAGCCGTAGCCGCGCAGGCGCGACGACGGTGCCGGCGCCTCGACCGGCGTGATCAACTCGGTGCGGTCGGCATCCGCAGTGGCCTGCTGCAAAACATTCAAAAGCGTTGCGGCGCTTGAAATTCCGCCTGTCTTCTGTACCGATCGCGCGGCGGCCGCGGAGATCTGGAACGGAATGGTGTTGTCGAGGACTTTGGGCTCGATCGGATTGCCCGCCGAATCGAGGTCGGCCGGCGCCAACCCGCTGGGCACCCCACTTTCGGGTAACGGCCAGCGATCCACAAGCAGGGCGTACAACGCGGCACCGATGCCGCGCAGGTCGCTTTCCGGCGTCGCGTCGGGCATGGTCGCCGGAAAGGCCAGCGCCACGTCGCCTTCGATACTGACGCGCACCCGGCTGGGGTGGTCGATCGACATAGCGACACCGGCGCGGTGAGCGGCTTCGGCGGCGGCAGCCAGTGACTGCATCGCCCGGGCGCCGCCGATCGGCGACGGCGAAGTGTCGGCCACCTCCTTCAGGGAGCCCCCGCGGATCCACTCCGACACCACCAGCCCCCCGTGGCGGGTGCGTGCGACGTCGAGCACCCGGGCGATGCCGGGCATGTCGATCCGGCTCAGCCGCAGCGTGCGGGCGAGGATGTCTTGGACGACGTCCTCGGGCAGCTGTCCGTCGGGGTCGACGAACGTCAGCGCCACCTGGCGGTCCAATGCGGTGTCCAGGGCCTGCCAAAACTGCAGGTTCTCCGGTCCGCCGTGAAACACCAGCAGCCGGTATCGGCCCTCCGCGATGATCGCGCCCGGGATGAGAGGGACGTCGGCTTCTGAGCGTGACGAGTCGGCAGTGTCGCGCGGCGCGGCGATGCCCATCGACTCCCGCGTCGGGTCACCGGCGAAATCCCCGGGTGAGCGGTCTGGACGCGGCAGTGCCGTCGTCTCGAGGTGTTCTGTCGGCTCGGCGGGCACGTCAGGCTGGAAATCATCCGCCGCCGGCCGCTGCAGCCGGGTCGTCGCATCCGAGGCGGTCCTGCCCGCGTCCTCGTCGGTCACCGCCATCCTCTCCCGCGCGTCGGCGCGTATATCACCGGCCCTGGGCGGGCCGGGCTGGGGCCGCATCAGGGGGCTTCGCGCCAACGAAAACCTCTGTTCAGAGTACGTGAGGGTGGTATCCGGGCGAGGCCCGTCCGAAACCGCAATCGCGTCGCGAGCTGCGTTCTGCGGGGAGCGGTGCAGGCGCCGGCGCACCGCGGAAACCGCCGCGTGAGCCTCGGGCACCTGGGCGCTGAGCATCACCGTGGCGATGATCGGCGCCATGATCAGGCCCAGCAGCACCAACCGCAACAGCGACCCGGCGCCGCCGCCGTGCTCTGTCAGGCGGTGGAACCCCAGCAGCCGGTCGGCAACGTAGGCGGCGAGCGCTGCCAGCAGCGATGCGGCGGTGGTGACCAGCACGGTGCGTACCACCTCGGCGGTGTAGAGGTGGCCGTGCGTCAGGTTCAGGGCGGGGCGCAGCAGCAGGTAACCGGCGATCGCCCCGGCGAGGAAGCCGAGCCCGTTGGCCAGCCCCAGGTACCCGGCGACCATCTCGGGGTTGTCGATCACGTGATGTGCCGTGAGCTGTTGCACCGCAAGGGATGCCACGATCTTGACGGTGGTGATCACGACGATGATCGCGATCGGCGTCCACGGCCGCTGGCGCGCGTAGAACACGCGCAGCTGCAGCAGCACCATCGCGTAAGGGATGAGCGTGAAGGCTGACAACGCGATCGCGCTGCCCAGGTAGCCGGCGTCGACGGAGCCGAACTTGCCGTAGGCGAAAAGCGCCGAGCCGATTGCCGAACCACCCACGGTCATGACCGCGACCGTCGGAATCAGTGTCACCATCGTGAGTCGGGTGGCCAGCGCGAGGTCGTCGAGCACGGCCGGAATGTCGTCGGCGGCGGCGTTGCGGGACAGTCGCGGCATCACCACAGTCAGCACCGTCACGCCGATCATGCCGAACGGCAGCATCAGCACCAGCCAGGTGTAGTTGTAGATCGCTGGGCCGGAAGCCGCTGCCCAGCTTGCGATTTGGTTGCCGACCACCAGACCGAACTGGCTGATCAACACGTACAGCACCATCGCGGCGGCCATCGCGCCGAACTGTTTGAGCCGATCGTCGAGGCCCCACAGCGGACGCAGGCTGATGCGCTCGCGGGTGATCGCCGCCAACAGCACCACGGTCTGCGCGGCCACCCCCAGCGTGGTGCCGATGCCCAGCACCAGAAGTTTGGTGTTGCCCGGCTCGACCGAAAGTTCCCCGGGCACAAGCACATACACGCCCAGTGTCGCGATCGCGACGATGTTGTTGACCACCGGCGCCCAGGCCGGCGGCCCAAAGATGTTGCGATTGTTCAGTATCGCCATGAACACCGACGAAAGCCCGTAGAAAAGTACTTGAGGCAGGAGCAGATACGCGAACGCGACGGTGAGCGGCTTGTCCACCTGGGGGTCGCTGCCCAGCATCAAGCGGACCAGCAGTGGCGCACCCGCGACGGACAGCGCGGTGGTGACGATCAGCAGTGTGGTGGCCAGCGTGACCAGCCTGCGCACGAATGCGGCGCCGCCGTCGGGATCGTCGCGTTCGGCACGGGCCAGCACCGGCACGAAGATCGCGGTGAAGGTGGCTTCCAGCACCAGCGCGGCGACCATGTTGGGCAGCTGATTGGCCACCGAGAACGCACTCGACAGCGCGGCGCCGAGGATCGCGGCCAGCAGCACGATCCGGGTGAAGCCGGTGATGCGACTGACCAGTGTCGCGAACGCCATGCCCCATGACCGCGACACCACCGCCGCGTCGGTCAACTCGGGCCGAGCGGCAGTGGGCGACGCGGCGCTTGACCCCCCAGCATCGGGCCGGGCCGCGGCGGGCCGGCTGCCGGCGGTCACTGGGGTTCCGGCCGGTCGAGGTCGGCGGGATCGGGCTGCCCGCGGAACCGGTGCCACAACCGCCGCCCGGCCAGCACCGCCAGCACCGCCGACGCCGCCATCGTGATCGCGAACAACACCTTGCCGTAGGCGTTGGAATGTACCGACAACCGCACCGGCTCACCCAGCTGCAGACCGTCGGGCGTGCGCAGCGTGACGTCGACGGCGACGCGCTGAGTGAAGTTGACCTCGATGGGCACCCGCAGCGGCAGGTATCCCGGCGGCAGTTCCTGCACGCCGATATCGGTGGCCGTCATGCCGGGGGGAGTGTCCACCTGCAGCCGCACCTTGATGGGTACCGGCAGGTCGTTGCGCAGCGCCAGCGGCAGCGGGCTGTGCTCGGTGGCCAGGGTGTAGGACCCGCCGGGGTTGACGATCGTCACCGCCCCGAACATGTCGTCGACCGCGACGTCGACGGCCGACATCCGTTGCCGCGCTTCGTCGTCGCGGGCCTCGGGTGCGATCGCCTGGCTCAGCGCGCGCAGCATGTCCTCGCGCAGCGGCGCGGTGTACTGGGTGCCGCTCAGCCCCGTGCGCGGGTCGGTGGTCAACGCCGACGTCAGCCCCCACAGCCGGCCGACCTGACGGTTCATGTCGGCGGTCACCGCGTCGTCGATGCGATTGCGGCCAGCACTGGCCATCGTCTGCGAACTCGGCGTCGCCGTCGCGGCGGCCTCGCCGATCAGCGCCGGGAGCGGGCGGGGCGCTGCCAGGCCGGCGTGCACGGCCGTCGCCAGCGCGGTCATGATCGCCTGCGCGTCCGGCGCCTGCAGATTCCACGCCAGCGGTGGCATCAGGATCTGGCTGCGCGGCGCGGTGTCGGGATTGAGCCCCAGCCACAGCATCGCGCCGATTGCGTCCTGGCGCCGCGCCGCCTCCGAGTCGTGGCTGTTAGGCACGACCAGCGAGTGGTCCAGATACGACGGCGACACCGGGCTGCGGCCGGCCGCGGCGAGCGCGGCGCCGACCGTCGGATCGAACGGTGCCGCGACCAGCCGGTCGGACAGCCGGTGCGGATTCACGTTCGCCGGCTGCGGCTTGCCGTCGATTTCGTCTTGCGCGGTGCAGTCGGCGGCGGAGATCGCGACAGTGGGGCCGTGCGCGGTCAGCAGCTGGGCTGCTGCCGAGGTCAGCGTGCCGTCACCCATCAGCGTGACACCGCGCGTGGAGTTCACCCCGAGGATCTGGTCGACGACGTCGGCGGCGTTCTCCGTCGCAATCGCCGCCAAACCGGGGTCGCCGACCCGCTGCAGCGCGTCGAGGTCGGCTTGGGCGTACGGCGTCGGCGCCACACACATCCGCCGAGCCAGCGCGCGCAGCCGGTCCAGCCAGCTCGTCGCCGCGGCCTGACCGGCGCCCGGATGGGTGGGGGAGTTGCGATCGCCGGGCTTGTCGGTGACGACGTAGCCGGCCGTCATCGCGTTGACGGTCACGAGCAGGTCGGGGTCCACCGCCAGGCACAGCGCCCCGCTGACGCGGCCGCCGGGGTCCACGGTCGGTGAGGTCGCGAAGTCTGCGGCTGACAGCAAGATGTCCAGCCGCCCGCCCGGGGCCAGCGACGCCGCCAACTCGTCGTCGACGAGCCGGACCGGCGTCACACCGCCCGGCGCGCCAGGGGCGAGCCGCGGCCGGTCGGCCAGTGGCCACAGCATCGTCACGGCGACGGGTTTCGAGGTGTCGGGCGGCACCACCGACGTCAGCGCATCGGCCGACTCCACCGACGGGTCCGCGGGCACACCGAGCACCGGCAACAGGAAGCGGCCGTCGTCCAGCCGGGCCGGCTCGCCGTAATCGGGGGTGCCGTTGACGTTGACGAGCAGCGGGTAAACGCCGGGCTGGTCGATGCCCAGCGACGGCGCCGACGACGAGCGCAGCGGATACGCCAGCGTGAAGCCGCTGGACTGGCCCGGCTGCAGTTCGGGGGCCACGGTGACGAAGTCGCCGACCGGGCGGTACTGGTCAGTACTGCCGTCGAGGTTGGTCCGCAGGCCTTGCGGCGACGTGACCGGCCCGGCGTGCTCGAGGCGGACGACGATGTCGCGCACCGAGCGGTCACCGACGTTGCGGACGGTGCCGTTGACCGTGACAGTGGCGTCCCCCGTGGTCGTGACGATCTCCGGGGTGACGCGGTCGATGCTGACTTCGAGGAAGCGGACGTCGCCGGGTTCGCCGGCCGCGGCGCGCGGCCCCAGGCCCATCACCGCGGGTATCGCGATCAGCATTGCCGCGACGACGAGCCGCAAAGCCGCTGCGGGTGCCCGCAGGAGTGCGCGGCGCCGCGAAGGTGTCACTGCCGGCGCCTGTGACCGTTCGTCCGGCCGGACTCGCCACTATCTGCATGTCGCGCAAGCGGCTCGCCGGCTTCGCGCGGTCGCTCGTCCCCTCGCGCCTGCTCATCGCGCCGCCGTCGGGTCCGGCTGTGTGTCTGGCGACGTCGCCACGGCGCGCTGTGCGGCAGCGGCGGCAGCGCGCCGGGCCCTTTGGTGTGCAGGGTCTGGATCAGCTCACCGGCTACCTCCGCGAGCCGGCGTTCGTCGGCGTAGGCCAGCCGCGACGGCAGCTCGTCCAGCGGCACCCAGGCCACCTCGCTGACTTCGAGGTCGCGGTCGGACAGCTCGCCGCCGAGGAACCGCAGGAGATAGTGGTGCACGGTCTTGTGCACGCGCCGGCCTTCGGTGACGAACCAGTAGTCGATGCTGCCGAGCGAGGCCAGCACGTCGCCCTGGATGCCGGTTTCCTCGGCAACTTCGCGGATCGCGGTCTGCTCGGCGGTTTCGCCGAGCTCGATGTGGCCCTTCGGCAGCGACCACAGCATCCGGCCGCGCCGGTCGAGGCGGCCGATCAGTGCCGCCATCTGACTGCCGTGCGGATCGTCGAGACCGTCGACCACCAACCCACCCGCGGAGGTTTCGTGCACGGTACGCAAGCGGTCCGGCGATCGGCGGCCGCGTTTTGCCGGTTTCGTGTCACTGCTTTGGGTGGGGGTTTGCTTCGTGGACTGCGTGGCGGCGGTGTCGGTGGAGGCGGCGGCACGCTTGCCGCGGCGCCGACCTCGGCGCCGTCGCGGCCTTGCCTGTTCGCCGTCCGACACCCAAGCGATAGTAGCTGTCATGACATTTCACTCCTGGCCCACGCGCCGGTGGACGGGGCGCACCGTCTGGCTGGGGAGTGCGCATTAGGGTAGTCGAACGTGCCTGAAACCGCCTCCGACGCCGAACTGCTCGCCGGCGCCGCGGTTGCACTGAATCAGCACGCGGACACGCTGCGCTCCCTGGGCTCGGTGTTCGTCCGGGCGAACCGCGAACTGTATCTGGTGGGCGGCAGTGTGCGAGACGCGGTGCTGGGCCGGTTGGGCGCCGACTTCGACTTCGCCACCGACGCACCACCCGAAGAGGTGCAGCAGATCCTGCGTCCCTGGGCGGATGGCTTGTGGGACATCGGCATTCAGTTCGGCACCATCGGGGCTACCAAAGGCGAGCACCGGTTCGAGATCACTACCTTCCGCTCCGACACCTACGATCAGGTGTCGCGCAATCCGGACGTGCGGTTCGGCACCAGCATCGACGAGGACCTGATCCGGCGCGACTTCACGGCGAACGCAATGGCCGTGCGGATCACTGCCGACGGCCCGGCGGACTTCATCGATCCGCTCAACGGGCTGGCGGCGATCCGTGAGCGGCTCCTCGATACGCCGTCCGCGCCGGAGGTGTCCTTCGGCGACGACCCGCTGCGGATGCTGCGGGCGGCGCGGTTCGTCTCGCAGCTCGGCTTCTCCGTCGCCCCGCGGGTGCGTGCCGCCATCGAGGAGATGGCGCCCCAGCTGAGCCGGATCACCGCCGAACGGGTGGCCGCCGAACTCGACAAGTTGCTGCTGGGTCAGGACCCGGTGGCCGGCATCGAGCTGATGGTCGACACCGGCATGGGTGACGTGGTGCTGCCGGAGGTCGGCGCGATGCGGCTGGCGATCGACGAGCACCATCAGCACAAGGACGTCTACCGGCACTCGCTGACCGTCCTGCGGCAGGCGATCGAGCTCGAGGACGACGGCCCGGATCTGGTGTTGCGCTGGGCGGCGCTGCTGCACGACATCGGCAAGCCGGCCACCCGCAAGCTCGAGCCCGACGGCGGGGTCAGCTTCCACCACCATGAGGTGGTCGGCGCGAAGATGGCGCGGAAGCGGATGCGCGCCTTGAAGTACTCCAAACAGATGATCGACGACGTCTCCCAGCTGGTGTATCTGCATCTGCGGTTTCACGGTTATGGGGACGGCAAGTGGACCGACTCGGCAGTGCGGCGCTACGTCACCGACGCCGGCCCCCTGCTGCCCAAGCTGCACAAGCTGGTGCGCGCTGACTGCACCACCCGCAACAAGCGGCGGGCTGCGCGGCTGCAGGCCAACTACGACGATCTCGAGCGACGCATCGCCGAGCTGGCCGCCCAGGAGGATCTGCAGCGGGTGCGGCCGGACCTCGACGGCAACGAGATCATGCAGCTGCTGGGCATCCCGGCCGGCCCCCAAGTCGGAGAGGCGTGGCGGTACCTGAAGGAGCTGCGGCTGGAGCGCGGCCCGCTGTCGAAAGAGGAGGCCACCGCCGAGCTGCTGAAGTGGTGGAACGCGCGAAGCTAGGGCGGCGTCCAACCGGCATGGAGTACTGCTTCGGTGCCGGTGACGGGTCCGCGTCGATGTGGGTGGGCACACCGGACACCGACCTCGACGGCGACGGTGAACTGGACGCACTGCGGCTGGATTTCGACGGCGACGGTCGCCTCGACGACGCGGTCGCCGACCTCGACGGCGACGGGCTCGCCGACCACGTCGCGCTGGATGTCGACGACGACGGCACCGCCGAAAGCTGGTTCACCGACGACGGGTCGGGCACGTGGGCGGTGGCGGCGCAGCGCGCCGGTCAACTGCGCTGGTTCAGCCTCGACGGCATCGAACACACCGGCGGCCCGAGCGTCGACTTCGACGGCGACGGGCAGGCCGACGACCGGCTGATCGACAGCGATGGCAACGGACTGGCCGACCGGGTGCTGTCCGGCGACGGCGAAGTCGGCTACGTGGACACCGACGGCGACGGGCGCTGGGACGTCGAGCTCGCCGACACCGACGGCGACGGCGCCGCCGACATGTCGAAACAGCTGTAGCGATCCGCCTGGTGTGTACATTTATGTGTATGGCCCGGCTGAATGTCTACGTTCCCGACGAGTTGGCCGAGCGCGCCCGTGCTCGAGGGTTGAATGTGTCAGCGCTGACCCAGGCCGCAATTGCCGCCGAACTCACGCGAACGGCGATGGCAAGCTGGCTTAGTGACCTGCCCGTCGTCAGCCGACCCGTTGAGCATGAGACGGCGATCGCCGCGCTCGACCAGGCGCGCGACGAGTTCGGCAGGTGAGCGAGGCGAGTATCGTCCTCGACGCATCGGCCATGGTTGACCTGTTGCTGGGTCGCATCGCAGCCCGCGATCGGCTGGAGATTGCCCAGGTTCACGTGCCGGGGCATTTCGACGCCGAGGTGCTCTCCGCGGTCGGCCGGCTATGGCGGGCGGACTTGGTCAATGTCGAAGACGCCACCGCCTGTGTTGAGGCTCTCCAACGCGCGCCGTTCACACGCCACCCGTTGGACAGCCTTGTCGTCGGTGCCTGGCGCCGACGGAACAGCTTTCGCCTAGTTGACGCGCTCTACGTCGAGCTTGCTGAGCGACTTGGCCTTCCGCTGCTGACCACAGACGCGCGATTAGCGAATGCACACTCCGCAGCGGAATTGCTCTGATGTCGAGAGCGACGCTTGCGTCGGCAGCCTCAGCGGCCGGGCCCGGGCGGGCCGGCGAACGCCTGCGCGATCGTCAACCAGTGCGCAGCGTCGTCGCCGACTGCCTTGACGTCGAGTGCCGACAGCGGTCGCCGTTGCGTCACCAAGTAGCAGAAGTCCAATGCTGAACCGGTGATCCGCTGATAAGCCTCCTCGGGGCCCCACGCCCATGTGGAACCGTCGGGAGCGGTCAACTCCACCCGAAACGGCTCGGCCGGCACAGGCATGCCGTGCACCGCATACGCATAGTCACGGGTGCGCACCCCGAGGTGTGCGATCGAACGCAGCCGTGCGGTGGGCTCCCGCTGCACCTGCAGCGCGTCAGCCACGTCGAGGCCGTGCGCCCACGTCTCCATCAACCGCGCAGTCGCCATCGACGCGGCGCTCATCGGCGGCCCGAACCACATCAGCTTGCGGGCCGGGGATACCGCGAGCAGCTCGTCGTGTAGCCGCCGGCGCGTGGTGCGCCAGTCGTCGAGCAGTTCGGCAGGCGAGCGCCTCGACTCCTCCTCGGCCGCCGCGTCCACGAACCCCGTCGGATCGGCGGCCGCGGCTGCCAGCAGCTCACCGAACGCGGGTTCGTCGGTGACCGACGTCAGCGCCACCCGGTCGGTCCACAACAAGTGACCGATCTGGTGTGCGATCGTCCAACCAGGCGCGGGTGTGGCTGTGCCCCAACGGCTTCCAGGAAGGGACGCAACCAGGGCATCCAGTTCGGCACTCTCTGCGCGCAGGTCGTCGACGATGGGAGCCGCATCCGCCATGCCGCAAACATTAATCCTTGGCAGAGCCCACTCCGCGCCGGCCGACCGCGGCGTGCACCACCAGGCCGGCCAGGTAGGCAGCGGCCGCCGCCAAGGCGAGCGCGGGGGAGTGGCCGTTGGCCGGCACCAGCGCGGCGGCCGCCGCGGCTGCCGCCACGAACGTCAGCCAGAAAAGCGAGTCCTGCACGGCGAACACGTGGCCGCGGCGGGGGTCGTCCACGTCGATCTGCATCGCGGTGTCCGCGCACAGCTTGACCAGCTGCCCGGCTGCGCCCAGGAAGAACGCGCACACCAGCATCACCGGCAGGATCAGTGCGGCGCCGACGAGCTGGATCGCGGTCGCGGCGGCGAGCGCAATGTTGGCAGCGGCGAACCGGCCCACACGTCGCACGATCGCCGGCGTGAGCAGGGTCGCGGCGAACGCGCCGGTCGCCGCGGCGGCAAGGAACACCGCGGCCACGCCAAGGCCCGCGACGCCTTGCGCACCGGTGTGCCGCACGATCACCAGCAGCAGCAGCGTGTTGACGCCGAACGCGACGCGGTGTGCGGCCAGCCCCGACAAGGTCGCGGCGACACTGGATGTCGCGATGACGGTCCGCAATCCGTGCAGCCAGCCGGTGGCCACCGCGTAGACGGCCGAACCGTGAATCGATCGGGCGGTCTCGTCTGGGCCGAGGCTGTGCGGCGGGAACCGCAACGCCAGCAGCAGCGCCACGAGAACCGGGGCGGCGACGATGAAAATGACTGTGGCAGAAGCGGTGTCGTTCGCACCGAAGAGCCAGCGGGTCACCAGCATGAAGTTGGCGCCGACGAAGCTGGCGACGGCCCCCACCGCAGTGGCGAGTGCGTTCATCCGCACCACCTGGTCGCGCGGCACCACATGAGGCAGCGCCGCCGACAGCCCGGAGGTGACGAACCGGTTGACGCCGTTGACCAGCAGGGCCCCGGCCAGGATGGCATGCCCGCCGGCGCCGATGGCCAGCAGCGCGCCCACACCGATGACCAGGATCAGCCGCGCGGCGTTGGCGCCGACCAGCACGTAGCGGCGGTCCCACCGGTCCAGCAGCGCACCGGCGAAGGGCCCGAGAAGCGAATACGGCAGAAACAGCACCGCGAACGACCACGCGACGTCGCCCGGAGTCGCGGCCCGATCAGGGTTGAACAGCAATGCCCCGGCAAGGCCGGCGTTGAACAGCCCGTCGCCGAACTGGCTGGCGACGCGCAGTGCGAGCAGCCGCCCGAACTCGGGCATGGCGCGTACCGACCGCCACACCGCGGCCGGTGCGTGCACGTCAACCACTCAAGTCACTTCCTGCCAGCCGCCGCCGGAGAGCGAGCCGAACCTACAGTACAAATATCGCGCCCAGCATCCCGCCGATCGCCCCAATTGCGCTGTGCTGGTGACATGATGGTGACGTGGCTTACTCAGAGGATCCGGAGGATTACGCCCCCACCACCAATCGGGTGCGCTCCGGCACTCTGCTGTTGGCCAACACCGATCTGCTCGAGCCGACGTTTCGGCGCAGTGTGATTTACGTCGTCGAGCACAATGACGGCGGCACTTTAGGTGTGGTGCTCAACCGGCCGAGCGAAACCGCGGTGTACAACGTGTTGCCGCAGTGGGCAAAGCTGGCGGCCAAGCCCAAGACCATGTTCATCGGGGGTCCGGTCAAGCGCGACGCGGCGCTGTGCTTGGCGACGCTGCGGGTGGGTGTCACCTGTGACGGCGTGCCGGGGCTGCGTCACGTACAGGGTCGCGTGGTGATGGTGGACCTCGATGCCGATCCCGACTCGATAGCCCCCTTGGTCGAAGGGGTGCGCATCTTCGCGGGCTACTCGGGGTGGACCATCGGTCAGCTCGAAGGCGAGATCGAGCGGGATGACTGGATTGTGTTGTCCGCGTTGCCTTCTGACGTGCTCGTCGAGCCGCGAGTGGACCTGTGGGCGCGGGTGCTGCGGCGCCAGCCGTTGCCGCTGTCGCTGCTGGCAACCCACCCCATCGACGTCAGCCGTAACTAGCCGGGGGCAGTTTGCGGCACGCCTTGCCGGGACAGCCGACCAGCGATCACCGCGCACACCAGCAGCTGAATCATGTGAAACACCATGAGCGGCAACATGATCAGGCCCACGCTGGCCGAGCCGAAGAGAACCAGGGCCATCGGCAGACCCGACGCCAGGCTCTTCTTCGATCCGCAGAACAGCACGACAATCGCGTCGCCCCGGTTCAGCCGCGCCAGCCGCGCCAGCGTCGACGTCGCCGCCAGCACCACGGCCAGCAACGCGCCACAGATCGCCGCGAGTGCGGCCAGCCGCCACGGCGTCACCGCGCTGAAGACGCGTTCGGTGATACCGGCCGAGAATGCGGCGTAGACCACCAGCAGGATCGAGCCGCGGTCCACCACTTTCGTCAGCGTCGTGTGCCGATGCACCCAGTCCGCGACCCACGGCCGCAGCAGTTGCCCGACGACGAACGGCGCCAGCAGTTGCAGCACGATGTCCACCACGGCGGTTCCGTCGAACCGCGCACCGCCGCTGGTTCGCATCAACGCGACCACCAACAGCGGGGTCAGGATCACACCCAGGATGTTGGAGATCGTGGCGCTGACGATGGCCGCCGCGACATTGCCGCGGGCGATCGACGTGAACGCGATCGACGATTGCACGGTCGACGGCACCAGGCACAGGAACAACAGCCCGGTGTAGAGCTCGGCGTCGAGCAGGCTCGGCTCGAACACGCGCGCCGCCAAGCCGAGCAGTGGAAACACGATGAACGTGACCGTCAGCACCATCAGGTGCAGGCGCCAGTGCCGCAGCCCGTGCAGGGCCTGCACCGGTGACAGCCGCACGCCGTACAGCAAGAACAGCGAAGCGATTGCGACTTTGGTGCTCACTGACACAACGGCGGCGCCGACACCCGTTGCCGGCACCAGCGCGGCCAGCCCGACGGTCGCGAGCAGGGCCAGAACGAACGAGTCGACGGGCAGCCGCGGGATCCGCGCTATCGGCACGACTGTGTGCAGGAAGCGCAGGGTAGGTCACGCTGACAGGAACCACCGCGCTGCAAGGCGACGTGCGCATAGCGGGCGCCCTGCCACACCCCGACGGCGACCGTGCCGACCGCTCCGGTGATGCACAGCGCCAGCAGCCCGACGGAGGGCCGGCTCGACAGAGCGACGACGCCACCGGCGGCCAGCATCATCGCGGCCGCCAATTGGGTGGGTGCGACCGCACGCAGCACCTGTTGTGCACCACCGGCCGGAGCCGGCCGCGCCAGCGCCCGCGCACCCAGTACTGCCAGAGTTGCGGCGGCGCACAGGCACAACACACCGGCTACGAGCATGCGGTCACAATACGAGAGCTCCGAAAGCCCCGCAGAGGGCGCCTACCGGGTGGGTGCAGGGGCGGGCTGGGCTGCCGGCGCGGGCGGTGCTGCTGTCGCCGGCGCCACCCGGAAGCCATTGACGATTGCGTCCGTGGCGTCGGCGGCGGACGGCGCGCCCTGAATGTTGGCCAGCGACGTCACCGACAACGACACCAGGTATCGGTCGGCGCCGGCCGTCGCGATCACATGCCGCCGCGACGCGTTCAGCGTCATGTCGTTCTGGCGGTAGGTGCCCTCGATGATCGACGACGGGAACCCGTAGAAGTCCGCAAACGACGCGTCGGTGGTGCGCCAGGCCGGCAGCGACTGGCTGTCGACGAACCCGTGGGTGATCGCTTCCTTCGGGTCGAAGTCGCCGACCAGCTTGTAGACGACCACCTGCGCATTAGGCGTGTAGAGGTCGGGGCTGGTCCGGTTGGCGATCACCGCGAACGCGTCCGGGACGTTCGGGTCGGGCACCTGCGTCCAGCCAGGCGGCATCGGCAACGTGATGTTGAAAGCCTGGAACCCTTGTGCGCGTTGGGGTTCCAGCTTGACGCTCTTGCTCTTCAGAAAGTCGGTGATGGTGCCCGACGTGGCTGGCACCAACGTGGGCGCCGGGACGGCGGGTGTCGCGGCGGTGACCCCGGATTGCGGCACCATCGGCGCGGACGGCGCCCCGGCGACGGGCGCGCTGGGCGCGGGAGCGAAGCCGACCGGCGCGCGCTGCACGGGCGCGGCAGCGACCTGGGGGACCGCGTGCGGTGCCACCAGCCCGGGCGCGACGGGCACGGTTTGGGTGATCGTGACGGGCGCCGGCACGGGCGGGGGCAGTGGTTCGGCGCCGGCGCTGGGGCTGGACAGGCAGACGACCGCGGCAATGCCTGCGCCGCACGCTCCCGCCGCCGTCAGCCACATTCGGCCCTTCGCGATGCCACCGTCTCGTCGCGCAAGCCGCTCTTCGCTGTTGACCATCACGCTCCCTCCTCCTTCCCCGCGCGCGGCGAATGCCGACGGTAACAACCGTCACTCCCGTATCACCAGAGCTGGAACCGACCCCTGATCGGTCCGCAACGCAACCGAGACCTGGCCGCTGACTAACCTATGGGGGTGACCGACTCCCCGTCCCCTACCGGCCCACGTGCCGACGCCGACGTGCCGAAGTTCCGCTACACCGCGGAGCTCGCCGGCGAGATCGAGCGGTCATGGCAGCAATACTGGGCCGAGACCGGCACGTTCAACGTGCCCAATCCGGTCGGGTCGCTGGCGCCTGCGGACGGCAGCGCCGTGCCCGACGACAAGATGTTCGTCCAGGACATGTTCCCCTACCCGTCGGGCGAAGGCCTGCACGTCGGGCACCCCCTCGGCTACATCGCCACCGACGTCTACGCGCGGTACTGCCGGATGACGGGCCGCAACGTGTTGCACGCGTTGGGTTTCGACGCCTTCGGCCTGCCCGCCGAGCAGTACGCGATCCAGACCGGCACCCATCCGCGCACGCGCACCGAAGCCAACATCGTCAACTTCCGCCGTCAACTGGGTCGGCTGGGATTCGGTCACGATTCACGACGCAGCTTTTCCACTACCGATGTCGAGTTCTACAAGTGGACGCAGTGGATCTTCCTGCAGATCTACAACGCCTGGTACGACGAGGACGCGAATCGGGCCCGGCCCATTGCCGAGCTGATCGCCGAATTCGAGGCGGGCGCACGCACATTGGCGGACGGCCGCAGCTGGGCGGAGCTCTCGAAGGGCGAGCGCGCCGACGTCGTCGATTCTTTCCGGCTGGTCTACCGCGCCGACTCGCTGGTCAACTGGTGCCCCGGCCTGGGCACCGTGCTGGCCAACGAAGAGGTCACCGCCGAGGGCCGCAGTGAGCGCGGCAACTTCCCGGTCTATCGAAAATGGTTGCGCCAGTGGATGATGCGGATCACCGCCTACTCCGACCGGCTGCTCGACGACCTCGACCTGCTGGACTGGCCGGAGAAGGTCAAGACCATGCAGCGCAACTGGATCGGCCGCTCCACGGGCGCGTCGGCCTTGTTCGCAGCCACCGCGAACGACGGTGCACCGGTGGACATCGAGGTGTTCACCACGCGGCCGGACACGCTCTTCGGCGCCACCTACATGGTGCTGGCGCCCGAACACGACCTCGTCGACCGGCTGGTAACCGACCACTGGCCGGAAAGCGTCGATCCCCGTTGGACCTTCGGTGCCGAGAATCCGAGGGCGGCCGTCGCGGCTTACCGGCGTTCGATCGCCGCGAAGTCGGACCTCGAGCGTCAAGAGAACAAGACGAAAACCGGTGTGTTCCTTGGCACCTACGCCACCAACCCGGCCAATGGTGAGCGGGTGCCCGTCTTCATCGCCGACTACGTACTGGTGGGCTACGGCACCGGCGCCATCATGGCGGTCCCCGGCCACGATCAACGCGACTGGGAGTTCGCTACCGAGTTCGGGCTGCCTATTGTGGAAGTCATTGCCGGAGGTGACGTTTCGCGCGAGGCCTACACCGGAGACGGACTCCTCGTCAACTCCGCCTACCTCAACGGCCTCGACGTGGACGCCGCCAAGGAGGCGATCACGCGGCGCCTGGAATCCGACGGCAGAGGCCGGGCCCGGATCGAATACAAGCTGCGCGACTGGCTGTTCGCTCGCCAACGGTACTGGGGCGAGCCGTTCCCGATCGTCTACGACGAGGACGGTCGCCCCCATCCGCTGCCCGAATCGGAACTGCCCGTCGTGCTACCCGACATCTCCGACTACTCACCGGTTCTGTTCGATCCCGAGGATGCCGACAGCGAGCCGTCGCCGCCGCTGAACAAGGCCACCGACTGGGTGCACGTCCAACTCGATCTCGGCGACGGAGTCAAGACCTACACCCGCGACACCAACGTGATGCCGCAGTGGGCCGGCAGCTGCTGGTACGAGCTGCGTTACACAGACCCGCACAACTCAGAACGGTTCTGCGCCAAAGAGAACGAGGCGTATTGGATGGGTCCCCGGCCCGCCGAGCACGGCCCGAATGACCCAGGCGGCGTCGACCTGTACGTCGGCGGCGTCGAGCATGCGGTGCTGCACCTGCTGTATTGCCGCTTCTGGCACAAGGTGCTGTTCGACCTCGGGCATGTGAGCTCACGCGAACCCTATCGGCGCCTGGTCAACCAGGGCTACATTCAGGCGTTTGCCTACACCGACTCCCGCGGCGCCTACGTGCCCGCCGCCGAGGTCGTCGAACGCGACGGCAGGTTCTACTACACCGGCCCGGACGGCGAGATCGAGGTATTCCAGGAGTTCGGCAAGATCGGTAAGAGCCTGAAGAACTCGGTGTCGCCCGACGAGATCTGTGACGAGTACGGCGCAGACACCCTGCGGGTGTACGAGATGGCGATGGGACCGTTGGAGGCCTCGAGGCCCTGGGCCACAAAGGATGTGGTGGGCGCGCACCGGTTCCTGCAGCGGGTGTGGCGGTTGGTGGTCGACGAGCAGACCGGCGAAACCAAGGTGTCCGAGGAATCCGTCGACGAGCAGACGCTGCGGGCGCTGCACCGCACCGCCGCCGGTGTCGCCGACGACTATGCGGGCCTGCGTAACAACACAGCGATCGCCAAGCTGATCGAATACACCAATCACCTGACCAAGCAAGGAATCACGGCGCGCGCGGCGGTCGAGCCGCTGGTGCTCATGCTGGCCCCTGTGGCACCGCACTTGGCGGAGGAGATGTGGCGGCGGCTCGGCCACGACGGGTCGCTGGCGCACGGCCCGTTCCCGCACGCTGACGAGCGGTATCTGACTGAGGACACCGTCGAATACCCCGTCCAAGTGAACGGCAAAGTGCGCGGCCACATTTCAGTGCCTGCGGACGCGGACAAGGACGCGCTGGAGGCCGCTGCTCTGGCCGACGAGAAGGTGGCGGCGTTCTTGGCCGGCGCGACGCCGAAGAAGGTCATCGTGGTGCCCGGCCGGCTGGTCAACCTCGTCGTCTAGGCGCTCACCGGGGGAAACCCGAGCGTCAGCCGCGGTGACGGATCATGACCTCGTGCACGTGTCCGTCCGGCGGGGTGGCGACGATGTCGGCGATCGCCCGGGCAACCGTCTCGGGCCGTAGGTAATTCGCGGGATCGTAGTCGCCGCCTTCGAATTCGCGGAGCTGACGCTGCATGTCGGTGGCAATACGGCCCGGGTGTACCGACGTCACCCGCAACGACGGCTCCTCCGCCCGCAGCGAATCCGCGTACGCACGCAGCGCGAACTTGCTCGCCGAGTATGACGCCATTCCAGGCAACACATGCAGCCCCGCACCCGAATTCACGAACAGCACTTGCCCTTTCGCGCGGCGAAGCGCAGGCAGCAGCGCATGGGTCAGCGCCACTGCGCCGATCACGTTGATCTCGAATGTCGTTCGCCAGTCGGCGATGCGTGAATCGGCGAGCCGGTCCGGAAACGCCACCCCGGCGTTGTGCACCAGCACGTCGAGCTCCTCGCCGACGTCGAGATCGAGCGCGTCGGCGTCGGTCAGATCCAATGCCACCACAGAAGCGCCCACCCGCCCCGCGACGGCGTTTAGCCGCTCGGACGGCCGCCCCGCGAGCAGCAGCGTATGTGTGGGAGCGAGGGCGTCGGCGATGGCGGACCCGAGGCCGCCGCCGGCCCCGGTGATCAGCGCGGTCGGCATGCGGGCCACCCTATCGGCTCGCTTGGCAAGCGAGCGGGCGTGGCCGGCCGCATCATAGAACCGATGGCGCCCGATCCCAGCTTCTCGCCGACGCAGCTCGCCGCACGAGCGGCGTACCTGCTGCGCGGCAACGACCTGGGTGTGATGACGACGGCCGCGCCGCTGCTGTACCCGCACATGTGGAGCTGGGACGCGGCGTTCGTCGCGGTGGGTCTGGCGCCGCTGAGCGTCGAGCGCGCGGTCGTCGAACTGGACACGCTTCTGTCGGCGCAGTGGGCGAACGGGATGATCCCGCACATCGTGTTCGCCAACGACGTAGACGGCTATTTCCCCGGTCCGGCCCGCTGGGCCTGTTCCGAGTTGGCCGCACATGCCCCGGCACATCTTCAGACGTCGGGCATCACCCAGCCGCCGGTGCACGCGATCGCCGTCGAGCGCATCCTCGATCACGCCCGTCGGCGCGGCCGCTCCACGCGGCAGGTCGCCGAGGCATTTCTGGACCGCCGCTGGGACGACTTGGTCCGTTGGCACCGATGGCTCGCCGAGGCGCGCGATCAGCGCAGCCGCGGCCGCATCACGCTGTATCACGGCTGGGAATCCGGAATGGACAACTCACCGCGGTGGGATGCCGCCTACGCCAACGTGTCACCTGGTGCGGTCCCGCCATATCGACGCAAAGACAACATGATCGTGCTCGACCCGTCGCAGCGGCCCACCGACAGCGAATACGACCGCTACCTGTGGTTGCTCGAGGAGATGAAATCCGTCCGCTACGACGACGAACAGTTGCCGACGGTGATGAGCTTCGTCGTCGAGGACGTGTTCGTCTCCGCGATCTTCTCGCTGGCGTGTGAGGTGCTGGCCAACATCGGCGAGGACTACCACCGGCCGAACGCCGACATCAAAGACCTGTACAGCTGGGCCGAACGCTTCCGCGCCGGAGTGGTCGAAACCGCAGACGAAAGAACCGGGGCGGCAAGGGATTTCGATGTCCGCGCGAACAAGTGGATCGTCACCGAGACCGTGGCCCAATTCGCCCCGCTGTTATGCGGAGGCTTGCCGCACGACCGGGAGCGCGCGCTGCTGCGGTTGTTGGAGGGCCCGAGGTTCTGCGGCCATCCCGATCTGAAGTACGCGCTGATCCCGTCGACGTCGCCGGTTTCCCGCGACTTCCGGCCGCGGGAGTATTGGCGCGGGCCGGTCTGGCCGGTGATGACGTGGTTGTTCTCGTGGGCGTTTGCGCGGCGGGGCTGGGCCGAACGCTCGCGCACATTGTGCAGAGAGGGATTGCGCCAAGCCAGCGACGGCACGTTCGCGGAATACTACGAGCCCTTCACCGGCGAGCCGCTGGGCAGCATGCAGCAGTCCTGGACCGCCGCAGCGGTGTTGGACTGGCTCGGTTGAAGCTACGTGGTGGACTGGCCGCCCAGCCGCTCCAGCGGTGCGAGCGCCCGGGCCAGCAGTTCGCGGTCTTCGGTCGACAGGGCGGCGAGCATCTCGGCCAGCGCAGCGCGCCGGTTCGCCAGCGATTCCCGATGCACGGCCAGGCCTTTCTCGGTGATGTCGACAAGCACGGCGCGCAGGTCGGACGGGTCCTTCGACCGCTTCACCAGGCCGAGCTTCTCGAGCCGGCGGATAGCCACGGTGGTGGTCGGGGTGCGCACCCGCTCGTGGGCGGCCAACTCCGTCATGCGGATCGGTCCGCGGTCGATCAGCGTCACCAATATCGACAGCTGCGCCAGCGTCAGGTCACCGGTCGCCACCCGGGTGGTGTCGCCCCGGCGCAGTACCGAGAACAGCTTGGAGAGCACCCGGTGCAGCCCTTCGGCCAGCTCGGTGACCTGCTGCTCGGTCTCGACCATAATTCGCCAGTCTAACCTGTCGGTGGCTGCCAGGACCCTATCCGGCAATATCTTTGAAAGTCATAACAGCTGCGACAGAAACCGTTGTAGACGCTCAGTCTCGGGTGCGTCGAAAATGCGCTCTGGCGGACCGGATTCCACCACCCGGCCGTGGTCCATGAAGACCACGGCGTCCGACGCCGAGCGGGCGAAGCCCATCTCGTGGGTGACCACGATCATCGTCATACCCTCGGAGCCCAGGTCGGCGATCAACGCCAAAATGCCCTTCACCAGTTCCGGATCGAGCGCCGATGTCGCTTCGTCGAAGAACATCACCTGCGGTGCCATCGCCAATGCCCGCGCAATCGCGACCCGCTGCTGCTGGCCACCCGACAACGTCGCGGGCCGCACGTCGGCCTTGTGCCGCAAGCCAACTCGGTCCAGCTGTGCCAGCGCAAGCTCGCGGGCGGCCTC
The DNA here is from genome assembly GCF_059812765.1 of Mycobacterium sp. NGS39. Lineage (NCBI taxonomy): Bacteria > Bacillati > Actinomycetota > Actinomycetes > Mycobacteriales > Mycobacteriaceae > Mycobacterium > Mycobacterium sp. NGS39. The sequence continues at coordinate 216,370 of NZ_JCALDH010000009.1, forward strand.
TGCCGACAGCCGTTTGAGCTTGCGCGGTGCCAGCATCACGTTGTCAATCACGGTGCGGTGCGGAAACAGGTTGAAGTTCTGGAACACCATCCCGATCCGCTGTCGCAACTTGTCGGGGTTGTCCTCGAGCACCGACCGGCCATCGAGCAGGATGTCACCGCGGTCCGGTTCGTAGAGGCGATTGAGGGTGCGCAGCAGCGTCGACTTGCCGGACCCGGACGGCCCGATGACCGCGACGGTGCTTCCGGCCGCCACGTCGATGTCGACGCCGCGCAACACGGCGTTTTTACCGAACGACAAATGAATTCCTTTGCCGGACAACGAAACCGGCTGCGGACGTGCCACCTCGGCCACCACTTACATCATCTCCTGAGCCTCAGCGAGGGGGTCTTCCGGTTCGGCCACCGCACGGCCTTGCCGTAGCCGGTCGTCGATGTAGTTCACCAGATGCGTCAGCGGAATGGTCAGCGCCAGATAGAACAGCCCGGCCGCCACCAACGGCGACAGGTTGCCGGTCTGCGCGTTGAGGTCGCGGCCCACTTGGAACAGCTCCCGCTGCCCCGCGACCAGACCGAGGAAATACACCAGCGCAGAGGCTTTCAACAGCGAGATGAACTGGTTGACCAGTGCCGGCAGGACCCGCCGAATACCTTGCGGCACAACGACGAGCCGCATCGCACGCCGGTAGCTGAAGCCGAGCGCGCGGGCCGCCTCCATCTGTCCGGGTTCGACGCTTTGGATACCGGAGCGGAAGATCTCACCCACGTAGGCCGCCGCCATCAACCCCAGCGCCGCGATGCCCAGCGGGTACGGGTTGTTGCCGGTCAATCCGCCCACCACCGGCCCCACGCCCAGACCGATCAGCAGAATGATCACCACCTCCGGCAGACCGCGGAACACGTCGGTGTACACCCGCGCCGGCCAGCGCAGCCACCGGGCCCGGGAAATGCCCGCGACGGCCAGCACCATGCCCAGCACCACCCCGATGATGCTCGCGCTGATCGTCAGGATCAGCGTGTTGGGCAGGCCGGTCTTGAACAGGTCGGGGATCGCCTGCTTGTAGAGATCCCAGTCGAAGAAGGCGTCTTTCAGTTGCGCCAGCGTGGATTTCGGAGCGGGCGCGGTGCTGGCGCGCGGAGTGTGGCTCGCCGCGATCGCCGCGAAGTCCGGCAGGACCGGCTGCGGCGCCGCCTTCGAGCCCGGCTTCCACCCCGGCGGCAGCGCCCGAGGCACCCACTCGGAATACAGCCGCGACCAGGTGCCGTCCGCAATCACGGCGTCCAAACCCGCGTTCAGTGCGTCGATAAGGGGCGTGTTCTCCTTGGCGACCGCCCACGCCACGAAATTGTCCAAGCTGAAAGTGTTTTCGACGACCACGGCCTGGTCCCCAGGGCGCACGGTGCCTACCGCCTGCTGCGACGGTGCCACCCACGCGTCGATTTGATGTGTCTTGAGGCTGCCGTACACCGTGTTGTAGTCGGGGAACTTCACCGGCTGCAGATGCAGGGTGTCGATGACGTAGGCCTCTTGCACGGTGCCTTGCACCACGCCGATCCGCTGGCCGGGTGCGAGCTTGTCGAATCCGGTGATCGGCGAGCCGGGCGGCACGACGAGTGAGAAGTATCCGAAGTCGTAGCCGTTGGTGAACCCGACGGTCTTGCGGCGCGCGTCGGTGGTGGTGATCGATGACGAGCCGACGTCGAACCGCCGCGACGCCACCTGTGCGAGCAGGCCGGAGAAGTCGGTGCCGACGAACCGCACCTGCAGCCCGAGTTTGGCCGCGACCGCCCGCAGCAGTTCGTTGTCGAATCCGGTGAACTGGCCGGCCGAGTTGATGCAGACGCTGGGCGGGGCGTCAGACAGTGTGCCGACGACGATCGTGCCGGGTGTGCCGAGGCCCAGCTTGGTGACGTCGACGGCGCTCAGCGGTTCGACGGTCGCGGTCGTGTACTTGTCTTCGGCCGAGCCTTTGGCAGCCTTGGCGAGGTTGGTTGGCAGCGGGCTGGCGGCTTGCACGCCGGGCGGCGAGCATTGGTCGGCCGCCGCTGCGGGCGCATCGACAAGCGCAGTCACCACCAGCACGGCGGCCAACGCCCAAACGCGGATCACACGCTGAGCGTACGGTTGTTCGCGCGCTGGCTCGCGCTATGTGCGCAACAGCAGTGGGCGGGGCGTCATTCCGAATGCCGGTGCCACGCGAAGATGTACAGCGCCATCGCCGTCACCAACGCGAGCAGCACCCACAGCACCAATGCCTGGTCGATCCACGCGCCCGGTGGTGGCGCACCGGGCAGGATGTTGCGCAGCGGCACGATCGCGAACAGCATGGCCGCGTACCAGGTGGAGAACGGCGGCACGAACTTCTTCTTGCCGCGCAGCATCTGGATCGCGACGAATAACGCCATGATCGGCAGGCTCAGCAGCACCACGCAGATGCCGAGGTCGAAGAACAGCGGCCCCTGCGCCCGGTGGAGGGTGAGCGTCACGTTGTCGCCGTCGGGTGCCGACTGGGTGGCCGGTCCGCTGCGCTTGGCCGAAATGTCCCAGCCTTCTATTGATCCGGTCACTTCCACGCGCGCCGACACGTAGTCGCGGTTGTCGCCGTCGCCCACCAGCACGTCGGCACTGATCTCGTCGGTGGTGTAGGAATCGAACGGCCAGCGGTCCGGGTGGCCGTTGGCGTCGATCGTCGTCTTGTACTGCGCGGTGGTGGGTTTGCCCTTCTTGTACTCCAGGTCGCCCAGTTCGTTGGCCGGGTACATCCGCACAGCGATGTCCTGCTTGACCACGTCGAGGTTGGTATCCATCAGCGAATCCTCTGGATACACAAGCACTTGCACGTCGAGGCGGTTGTCGGTGGTGTGCAACGCGATGAGGTTCACCACCACCACCGTGTCGTCGGTGGTGCCCAGGTCGGCCGGCGGAAGCGGCCGCGCGGAGCCGCTCAGCGCGTGATACCCGAGCAACGATCCGGCGTAGAGCGCGGCGAGGATGAAGACGATGCCGCCAACTGCTGCGAATTTCCGCCAACGGGACCGCCGAACCGGCGCGGGCGGCGTCTGAACGACCACCCGGCGAATCTAGCGTGAGTTGTTTTGTCTGCGTGGCTTATTGAGCCCGGCGAGCCCTCCACCGGCACAACGCCTCGGCTTGGCTCAGGTCATAGTCGGGACCGTTGACGCCGACCGTCAGAAACGTCACCCCCAGATCAGCCATCGCATCGGCCTCGGCCAGCAGCGCGTCCTCGGAGCGGCCCTGAACGCCAGCGGACCGCTCGATGGACTCGGGATCGCGGCCGACCGCGGCGCAGTGCTGCGCCAAGACCTCGGCTTTGCGTGGGTAGCTTTCGCGGTCGACGAACCCGTGCCAGATGTCGGCGTGCTCGGCCACCAGCCGCAGCGTCTTCTGCTCGCCCTGGCCGCCGATGAGCACCGGAATGTGCCGCGTCGGTTGCGGATTGAGCTTGGCGAACCGCGACTCGATGCGCGGCAGCGCCTCGGCGAGGTCTCGCAGCCGGCTGCCCGCGGTGCCGAACGGGTAGCCGTATTCGTCGTAGTCCTTCTGCTTCCAGCCGGAGCCGATGCCCAGGATCAACCGTCCGTTGGAAATGTGGTCGACCGTGCGCGCCATGTCCGCGAGCAGCTCCGGGTTGCGGTACGAGTTGCAGGTGACCAGCGCGCCGATCTCGATCCGTGAGGTCTGCTCGGCCCACGCGCCCAGCATCGTCCAGCACTCGAAGTGTGGCCCGTCGGGATCGCCGTAGAGCGGAAAGAAGTGGTCCCAGTTGAACGCCACGTCGACGCCGATGTCTTCGGCGCGGCGGACCGCGTCACGGATGTTCGCGTAATTCGGTGCGTGCTGCGGCTGGAGTTGGACGCCGATGCGACGAGGGAAGGCCATGCGGCCACGGTATCGCGCAGCTCAGTGGCGGCAGTTCTCGTACCTGTCGATCAGTGCCTGTTCGGGCGGCGACGGCCGGTAGTCGCGCCTGATGCACGTGCCGATCGACACGGTCACCGGGCCGGTGGCCTGCCCGTAGAAGCCGAGCCGGCCTTGGTACTGGTTGGTGGCTGAGTACAGCACCGGCGCGGGCAGTCGCGCGACAACCGGCAGGTGCTGCTCGGCGAGCCGCAGCGCCAGCGCGGTGTCGTCGGCGCTGATCTTCTCCGACACCCATAGCGGTCCGGTGACCGCGCCGTTGATGGTGAAGACGTCGGCGTGCGGGATCGACTGGTCGGCGTTGAGCGTGTCCCACAACTCCATCTCGGCAGGGGTCGGCAGTCGCCGCGAGGTGTGAATCTCGGCAGGGTGCTGCTTGCCGGGGTTCACGGTCCATTCACCGCCGGCCATGTCGGCGAAGCTACTGGCCAGGGTGCCGACGGCCGCGGCGACCGCACGGTAGTCAGCAGCGTCGGGCAGTTGGATGGAGCCGGAATTCGGAACCGTCGCAGTGGCGGCGCGCAGTCTGACTGTGCCGCCGGGGAATTGGCGGCGCAGCGCTACCCAGCTGCGCGCCTGCTGGACAACTTGCTCGCGGTTGCTTACCGGGCGACCGCCGTTGTCCACGCGGAACAGGTTGTCGCCGGTGCGGATGTCGAGCTCGGTGCGGTAGCCCTTGTAGTCGTCGGTGGCCATGTCGTCGATGTAGGACGACGTGACTGCGGCCACCTGATCGGCGGTGACCTCGCCGGCCACGTCGACGTCGAATTCGGCGTACGCCGGTCCGCGCGCCGCGTCGTCGTCGAACGTGGTGTGCACCTGCGTCACGCCCGGCAGCGTGCGGATCCGCTGGCTGAGCTCGTCCACCTCGGCGCGGCGATCCGGCGGCGCCGCCGTGCACGCGGCCAGGACCAGCACCACGACCGCCAGCCATTGCCATCGCACCAGCCGATTCTGCCAAGGCGACTGCGTCGACGTCGCCGGTCGTCGGCTCATCGTCAGTCCCGTTCGGCCAGCCGTTTGATCCGCGCCACCCGAGCGTCCCAGGTCGTCCCCGCCTCGGTCATGATGTGCACTTCTAAGACTGAGTTGCGCCGAGCACTCCGCGCAGGATCTCGACGAGCACCAGCGGCTGGTCGCTGTGCACCGAATGTCCGGCGTCGGCGACCACGTGCACGCGCTGGAATCCCGGTGCGGTGCGGGCGAATTCGTCGGCGTCCTCGTCGTTGACGAAGGCGGACCGTGCGCCCCGTACCAGCGTGGTGGGTGTGGACAGCGCGGGTACGTCGTCCCACAGCCGCTGGAAGCCGGAGTAGTCGGCGTCCTGACGGAAGGAGTCGTAACGCCACGTCCACGTGCCGTCGTCGAGGCGCTTGGAGTTGTGAAACACCCCGCGCCGCAACGACTTTCGGTCTCGGTGCGGCGCCGCGGCGACGGTCACGTCCACCATGGACTGAAAGGTCGGGAAGGTGCGTTCGCCCTGGATCAGCGCCACTGTGCCCTTCTGCTCGTCGGTCATCTCCGCGTGCCGGGCCGGGGAGGTGGGGGTGACGTCGACGAGCACCAGCCGCCGCACCAGTTCGGGCGCCTGCGTCGCGAGCCGGATCGCGGTCAGCCCGCCCAGGGAATGGCCGACGAAAAGGTCTGCGGTCGGAGCCCATTCGCGCAACACAGGCAACAGCGTCGCCGCGTTCTGAAGGGGCCCGTAATCGCCGTCGTCCCGCCAGGCCGATCGGCCATGCCCGGGCAGGTCGACGGCCAGTGCCGGCTCCCCGAGTCCCAGAATGACGGTGTCCCAAGTGTGCGCGTTCTGGCCGCCGCCGTGCAGGAACACCACCCGTGGCGGCGCGGACCCGAATCGCAACGCGCTGACGGGTCCGGCGTCCAGCCGTTCGACGAGCGGCAGCGGACCGCTGACACCGGCCTGCTCGGCGTTTTCGGGCAGCAGCGCGAATTCGTCGAGACCCAACAGGTCGTCGTCGGAAATCTCGCGCCCGCGAGGAGCACCCGGTACTTCCGTCACGACGACGACACTAGCCGCGGATGAAGTCCTCGAGTTGGGCGCGCGCCACGTCGTCGGGCATCTGTTCCGGCGGGCTCTTCATCAGATAGGCCGACGCCGGGATGATCGGGCCGCCCAGTCCGCGGTCCTTGGCGATCTTGGCCGCCCGCACCGCGTCGATGATGACGCCGGCCGAGTTCGGCGAGTCCCACACCTCGAGCTTGTACTCCAGGTTCAGCGGCACGTCGCCGAACGCTCGGCCTTCCAGCCGCACATATGCCCACTTGCGGTCGTCGAGCCAGCCCACGTGATCGGACGGGCCGATGTGGACGTCTTTGGTCTTGAACTCGCGCTGCAGGTTGCTGGTGACGGCCTGGGTCTTGGAGATCTTCTTGCTCTCCAGCCGCTCACGCTCGAGCATGTTCAGGAAGTCCATGTTGCCGCCGACGTTGAGCTGCATCGTGCGGTCCAGCTGCACGCCGCGGTCTTCGAACAGCTTGGCCAGCACCCGGTGGGTGATCGTCGCACCGACCTGGCTCTTGATGTCGTCACCGACGATCGGCACCCCGGCGTCGGCGAACTTCTTGGCCCACACGGGGTCTGACGCGATGAACACCGGCAGCGCGTTCACGAACGCCACGCCGGCGTCGATCGCGCACTGGGCGTAGAACTTGTCGGCCTCTTCGGAGCCGACCGGCAGGTAGGAGACCAGCACGTCGACCTCGGCGTCGCGCAGCGCCTTGACCACGTCCACCGGCTCGGCATCGGACACGTCGATGGTGTCGGCGTAGTACTTGCCGATTCCGTCGAGGGTGGGTCCGCGCTGTACCACCACGTCGGTGGGCGGTACATCGGCGATCTTGATGGTGTTGTTCTCCGACGCGAAGATCGCCTCGGACAAGTCGAAGCCGACCTTCTTGGCGTCGACGTCGAATGCGGCGACGAACTTGACGTCGCGCACGTGGTAGGGGCCGAACCGGACGTGCATCAGGCCGGGAACCGTCGAGCTGTCGTCAGCGTGCTGGTAGTACTGCACGCCCTGCACCAGTGAGGACGCGCAGTTGCCGACGCCGACGATTGCGACGCGCACCTCCGAACCGGCGCCGGTCTTATTGCCACTCATGAGCGGTTCTCCTTACTCCTGCCAGTTGACGTTTTCGTGCGGTGCGAGTCGTTACTCGGCGAGTCCCTGGGCTACTCGTTCCGCGGCGATCAGATCGTTGAGCCATTTCACTTCCCGCTCGCTGGACTCCAGGCCCAGCTGATGCAGTTGGCGGGTGTAGCGGTCGAACGAGCTACTGGCCCGCGCAACGGCTTCACGCAGACCTTCCCGCCGCTCCTCCACCTGACGGCGCCGGCCCTCCAGAATCCTCATCCGCGCCTCTGCGGGGGTGCGGTTGAAGAATGCGAGATGCACGCCGAAGCCGTCGTCGGTGTAGTTCTGAGGACCGGTGTCGGCGACGAGTTCGGCGAACCGCTGCCGACCGGCCTCAGTGAGCCGGTACACCCGGCGCGCACGGCGCACGGGAGCTCCGGCCGGTGCCGCATCCTCCGCGATCAGCCCGTCGAGCTGCATCCGGCGCAGCGCCGGATAAAGCGAACCGTAGGAGAACGCGCGGAAAGCACCGAGTAGACCGGTGAGGCGTTTCCGCAGTTCGTAGCCGTGCATCGGCGACTCGAGCAGAAGTCCCAGGATGGCGAGCTCCAGCACCGAGTCACCTCCTTTGCTTGGCCCGTTACGACCCGTCGACACCTCGGGCCATAGTATCGCGCCGATATATTCGCGGCCAGCCCCCGGGCCAGCCTCCTGCGCGAGGCTTCTGGGCGAGGGTGCGTGTCTGTCCACCGACACGCCGGGGCCAGGCGTGCAACACCGCACGCTCACGCCGCGGGCAGGCGCAGACGGCGGCCTCAGGACGGCGGGTATTGGCTGACGATGTCGCCCTGCGGACCGACCGTCAGGTAGCCGCTGCGCTCGTAGGTCGTCGACACGTAGATCGCGATCACCACTGCGTCAGGAGTCGTCGGATCTTTACTGGGCTCGATGTTCATGTAGGTCGACTTCACGTCCTTCTGCTCGATGCCCAGAATCTGCGGCGCACCGCGCAGTCGGCCGATGACCGCAGGCACGTCGAACTTCGCAAGGTCGACCAGGCGCTCGCCGTCGCTGATCGCGCTCACCGACGGAGCGCTGTCCCAACCGCCCCGATACGTGTACCGAAGCGTGCGGCGTTCGTCGGCGGGGTCGGCACGCTCCATCGACGCATAGTCGGGGTAGATGGTCAGGCTGTAGCCCATCGTGTCGCCAAACTTCTTGCGGGCCTGGGTGAACAAGCCGTTCAGCCCATTCGCCGAGTGCAGCAGCCGCGGCGGCGCCTGGACGTCGGCGGCGATGCCGTCGGGCGCGGCGCCGGGGTCGTTGCTCAGCGGTGACGCGCTGCTGCCGAACAGGCCCCAACCGATGCCCACACCCAACAGCACCAGCACCGCCGCCACGGCGATCCGCATGCCCCAGCCGGCACCGGGAGCGCCGACGCCCGGCGATTTGAGCCGAGGCAACTGCACCGGCGCATTGCTGGTCTGGAGGTCCGACACCAATGCGTTCAATTCGCCCAGCGTCGTCGCGTTGGTCGCAGCGCTGACCCGCTGACGGTGTTCTTCCATCGACAACTGGCCCTCGGCGAGCGCGGTGTCGAGCACCTGGCAAGTGTCGTTTCGGTCGCTGTCTTTGGCCCGGGTGCTCATCGATTGCCGCGTCGCCACGACGATGATCGTAAGAGCGCGCCCACCGATTCGACGGGCAACTGCGCAGCGCAGCGAGCGCCGATAGATCGGCTGCCCCTTCTGTGCTTCGGCCGTCGGGGGAGGCACGTACTCTGGTCACCGTGCGACTGCAGCGACAAGTGGTGGACTACGCGCTTCGGCGCCGGTCCCTGCTGGCCGAGGTGTATTCGGGGCGCACGGGTGTCACCGAAGTCTGCGACGCGAACCCCTACTTGTTGCGGGCCGCCAAGTACCACGGCAAGCCCAGTTCGGTGATGTGCCCCATCTGTCGCAAGGAACAACTGACTCTGGTGTCGTGGGTGTTCGGCGATCACCTCGGCCCGGTATCCGGGTCTGCCCGCACCGCCGAAGAGCTGGTGATGCTGGCGACACGATACGACGAATTCTCGGTACACGTGGTGGAGGTATGCCGGACCTGCAGCTGGAATCATCTGGTCAAGTCGTATGTGCTGGGAGCGGTCCGTCCTCCGACAGGATCGCGTGGCACTCGGACGGCGCGCAGGGGCGCGCGCACGGCCAGTGAATAGGGGAGAGCGTCCCGACCGGTCAGCCACCGACAACCGTCCTGGAATGGCGGCTGACCGCGTCGCCCGCCCTCCGCAGCGGCCCGGTCCCGCCTTCGGTCCGCCTCGCGCGCCCCGACCTCCGGCACCGGGACCGTCGCGGCGGGCCACTCCCGTCGACGGTGGTCCCACCAGCGTGATCCCGCCGGTCGGCGAGCACACCGAGCCGCTGCGCGACGAGGTCGACGTCGTCAAGGCCGCGCTCGACGGTGCACCACCTCCCCCGCCGCCGCACGGCCGTCCGCCCGGTGGCGGCCCGCCATTCGGGCCCAGACGTCCCGCGCGTCACGTCAATTGGAAGTGGGTGCGGCGCGGCGTGATCATTGCCGCTGCGCTGCTCATCGTGCTGCCCCTGGTCACGTTCTCGATGGCTTACCTCATCGTCGACGTGCCGCAGCCCGGCGACATCCGCACCAATCAGGTGTCCACTATCTTCGCCAGCGACGGCACCACTGAGCTCGCGAAAATCGTTCCCCCAGAAGGCAATCGGGTCGATGTCAGCATCAGCCAGGTGCCTCAGCACGTGCGCGACGCGGTGATGGCCGCCGAAGACCGCGACTTCTATTCCAATCCCGGGTTCTCGTTCAGCGGTTTCGCGCGCGCCGTGAAGAACAATGTGTTCGGCGGTGACACGCAGGGCGGCTCGACGATCACGCAGCAGTACGTCAAGAACGCTTTGGTGGGTTCTCAGCGTGCCGGCGTCGGCGGTTTGGTCCGCAAGGCCAAGGAATTGGTGATCGCCACCAAGATGTCCAGCGAGTGGTCCAAAGACCAAGTGCTGCAGGCGTATCTGAACATCATCTACTTCGGGCGCGGTGCATACGGTATCGCTGCGGCATCCAAGGCCTACTTCAACAAGCCCGTCGAGCAGCTCACCGTCGCGGAAGGTGCGTTGCTGGCGGCGCTCATCCAGCGGCCGTCCAGCCTTGACCCGGCAGTGGATCGCCAGGGTGCCGAGAAGCGGTGGAACTGGGTGCTCGACGGCATGGTGACCATCGGGGCACTGCCGGAGAACGAGCGGGCAACACAGGTGTTTCCGGAAACGGTGCCGCCAGATCTATCCCGCATGGAAAGCCAGACCACCGGGCCCAACGGATTGATCGAGCGCGAAGTCACCAAGGAGCTCCTCGACCTGTTCAACATCGACGAGCGCACGCTCAACACTCAGGGCCTACAGATCACCACCACCATCGACCCCAAGGCGCAGTCGGCCGCCGAGGACGCGGTGAACCGTTACCTGGAGGGCCAGGACCCCGACATGCGCGCCGCGGTGGTGTCCATCGATCCGAAGACCGGAGGCGTCAAGGCCTACTACGGCGGCAGCGACGCGAATGGTTTCGACTTCGCCCAGGCGGGTTTGCAGACCGGCTCGTCGTTCAAGGTGTTCGCTCTGGTGGCCGCGCTGGAGCAGGGCATTGGGCTGGGCACCCAGATCGACAGTTCGCCGTTGACCGTCGACGGGATCAAGATCACCAACGTCGAAGGCGAAAGTTGCGGCACCTGCAACATCGCGGAGGCGCTCAAGCGGTCGCTGAACACGAGCTTCTACCGGTTGATGCTCAAACTGAAGAACGGCCCCTCCGACGTCGCCGATGCCGCACACCGCGCCGGCGTTGCCGAGAGCTTCCCCGGTGTGGAGCACACGCTGTCCGAGGACGGCAAAGGCGGTCCGCCGAACAACGGAATCGTGTTGGGCCAGTATCAGACTCGGCCCATCGACATGGCATCGGCGTACGCCACCATCGCGGCCTCGGGCATCTACCGCGCCCCGCATTTCGTGCAAAAGGTGGTGAACTCCCAGGGCGAGGTGCTGTTCGACGCGTCGACGCAGGAAAGCGGCGGCGACCGTCGCATCGACGAAGGAGTCGCCAACAACGTCATCTCTGCGATGCAACCGATCGCGGGCTACTCCAACGGTCACAACCTGGCCGGCGGCCGGCCATCGGGCGCCAAGACCGGCACCACCCAGCTGGGCGACACCGGCGCCAACAAGGACGCCTGGATGGTCGGTTTCACGCCGTCACTGTCGACGGCCGTGTGGGTCGGCACGGTGCGTGGCGACAAGCCGCTGGAGAACAAGTGGGGTTCACCGGTGTGGGGGTCGACGTTGCCGTCCGACATCTGGAAGGCGACCATGGACGACGCGCTCGACGGCACACCGAACGAGAAGTTCCCCAAGCCAACGATGATCGGCGGGTATGCCGGCGTGCCCGCCGCCCCACCACCGCCGCCGCGATCGACACCGCCGCCCTCGTCGGCGCCCACTCCTACGCCGGGTCAGGTGATCCAGCCCAGCATCGAAGTGGCACCCGGGATCACGATCCCGCTGGGACCGCCCACCACGGTTCCCGCGGCGCCGCCGCCCGGCGGTGACAACGGTGGACAGGGTCCGCTTCCCGGGCCGCCACCGCCGCCGTGACCGACGAGGCGGCAGAGCAGCACGCGGCTGCGGTGGTTTCGCCGCAGCCGCTCGCGGCCGACCGGCGCAGCCTCGACGACCGCGATTTCCCCAGCCGCACAGACCCAATCGGCGCTGCGCTCGCCGAGACCATCGGCGGTCCGGTGGGCCGGCATGCCCTGATCGGCCGGCAGCGGTTTCTGACGCCACTGCGGGTCATGTTCCTCTTCGGGCTGGTGTTCCTGGCGCTGGGTTACTCGACCAAGGCCGCCTGCCTGCAAAGCACGTCCACCGGCAGCGCCGACGCCCGAGTGGCCAACTGGCAGAACAACCGCCAGTACTACGAGCTGTGCTACTCCGACACGGTTCCGCTGTACACCGCCGAGCTGCTGAACCAAGGCAAGTTCCCGTACAAGTCCAGCTGGCGTGAGACCGACTCCGCCGGAAAATCCAAGACCCAGTACGACGGGCGCCCGGCGGTGCGGTACATGGAATATCCGGTGCTGACCGGGCTGTACCAGTACGCGTCGATGGCGCTGGCCAAGACGTACACGGCGCTGACCAAGGTGGTAGGGATACCGGTGATCGCCGAGGTGGTGATGTTCTTCAACATCTCCGCGTTCGGGTTGGCGCTGGCGTGGCTGGCCACGGTGTGGGCGACGTCCGCGCTGGCGGGCCGGCGGATCTGGGATGCGGCGCTGGTCGCCGCCTCGCCGCTACTGATATTTCAGATCTTCACGAATTTCGACGCGCTCGCAACGGCTTTCGCGATCGGCGCGCTGCTGGCGTGGGCCCGTCGAAAACCCGTTTTAGCCGGCGTGCTGATCGGCCTGGGCGTCGCGGCCAAGCTGTATCCAATGCTGCTGTTGCTGCCGCTGCTGGCACTCGGGGTGCGCACGGGCCGGGTGCGCGCGGTGGCCCAGACCGGCGCAGCCGCCGCGGCCAGCTGGCTGGTGGTGAATCTGCCTGTCATGCTGCTGTTTCCGCGGGGGTGGTCGGAGTTCTTCCGGCTCAACGCCCGTCGCGGTGACGACATGGATTCGCTGTACAACGTGATCAAGTCGTTCACCGGCTGGTCGGGCTTCGACGGCAACCTCGGGTTCTGGGAGCCGCCGGTGGTGCTCAACAGCGTCGTCGCTGTGCTCTTCGTAATTGCTTGTGCCGCAATCGTTTACGTGGCGTTGACGGCACCGCGCCGACCGCGCGTCGCGCAGCTGGCGTTCCTGGTGGTCGCGGCGTTCCTGTTGACCAGCAAGGTGTGGAGCCCGCAGTTTTCTCTGTGGCTGGTGCCGCTGGCGGTGCTGGCGCTGCCGCATCGGCGAGTCCTGCTGGCGTGGATGACCATCGACGCACTGGTGTGGGTGCCGCGCATGTACTACCTGTACGGCGATCAGACTCGCGGTCTGCCGGAGCAGCCGTTCACCGCCACCGTGCTGCTGCGTGACATCGCGGTGATGGCGTTGTGCGCGGTGGTGGTCTGGCAGATCTATCACCCCGAACGCGACCTCGTCCGGTTCGGCGGCCGTATCGACGACCCGTCCGGCGGCGTCTTCGAGAACACGGCTGACGCGCCGCCCGCGTGGCTGCCGTCGTGGTTGCGCCCGCGCGCCGTCGCCCCGCCGCCCGTTGTGCGCGAGCGTGCGGGTCTGCACGCCGACACGCCGGTCTAGCGCGTACCGCAGCGCACGCTCGGCCCGAGCGAGCCAGCGCGATTTCGCAGATCAGCCGCCATTCCTGTAACCTGATCCGGTTGCCGACGCAGGCGACCCTCCTGCCACGGATACGCCGTGGCCGCACACGACCAGAGGAGGTGATGAGGTTCCCATGCGTCCATACGAAATCATGGTCATCCTCGACCCCACCCTTGACGAACGCACCGTGGCTCCGTCGCTGGAGGCGTTCCTCAACGTCATCCGCAACGACGGCGGCAAGGTCGACAAAGTCGACATCTGGGGTCGGCGCCGGCTGGCCTACGAGATCGCCAAGCACTCCGAGGGCATCTACGCGGTGATCGACGTGACGGCAGAGCCCAAGACGGTGACCGAACTCGACCGTCAGCTCAGCCTGAACGAGTCGGTGCTGCGCACCAAGGTGATGCGCACAGACAAGCACTGAATGCGTACCGCACGTCAGTTGCTCTGCGTAGGCTCGCGCACGACAAGCACCGTGCCTAACTGCTCCGTCCACGCGAGGAGCGACATGAGTCGAGGAGGATCTCGTGGCTGGTGACACCACGATCACCGTCGTCGGAAACCTGACGGCCGACCCTGAACTTCGCTTCACCCCCTCCGGCGCTGCCGTCGCCAATTTCACGGTCGCGTCCACGCCGCGCATCTACGACAGGCAGAGCGGGGAGTGGAAGGACGGCGAGGCGCTGTTTCTGCGGTGCAACATCTGGCGGGAGGCGGCCGAGAACGTCGCTGAAAGCCTCACCCGCGGGTCGCGGGTGATCGTCACCGGTCGGCTCAAGCAGCGCTCGTTCGAAACCCGCGAGGGGGAGAAGCGCACCGTCGTCGAGGTCGAAGTCGACGAGATCGGCCCGTCGCTGCGCTACGCCACAGCGAAGGTCAACAAGGCCAGCCGGGGCAGCAGCAGCAGCGGTGGATTCGGCAGCGGCGCACGGCAATCCAGCAACCAGGCCACCAACGACGATCCGTGGGGCAGCGCCCCGGCGTCGGGCTCCTTCGGCGGCAGCGACGACGAGCCGCCCTTCTAACCACAACGAACATTCACCAATAGTCACCAATAGTCGAGGAAGAAATTCATGGCGAAGTCCAACAAGCGGCGCCCCGCGCCCGAGAAGCCGGTGAAGACGCGCAAGTGCGTGTTCTGCGCCAATAAGGCCCAAGTGATCGACTACAAGGACACCGCGCTGCTGCGCACCTACATCAGCGAGCGGGGCAAGATCCGGGCCCGCCGAGTGACCGGCAATTGCGTCCAGCACCAGCGTGATATCGCAATCGCGGTCAAGAACGCGCGCGAGGTTGCCCTGCTGCCGTTCACCTCCTCGGCCCGCTGAGCATCCACGAACAGGAACGACGATGAAGCTGATACTGACCGCCGAAGTCGACCACCTCGGTTCGGCTGGCGACCTTGTGGAAGTCAAAGACGGCTATGGCCGCAATTATCTGCTGCCGCGCGGCCTGGCCATCCTGGCCACCCGTGGCGCAGAACGTCAGGCCAGCGAGATCCGGCGTGCACGCGAAGCCAAGACTGTGCGCGACCGCGAGCACGCCGACGAGCTGAAGAAAGCCCTCGAAGGCATTGGCTCTGTGTCACTTCCGGCACGCACGGCGGGTGGTTCGGGCAAGCTGTTCGGCTCGGTCACTGCGGCTGACGTCGTGTCGGCGATCAAGAAGGCCGGTGGTCCCAGCATCGACAAGCGGACGGTGCAGATGCCTCAGGCGCACATCAAGTCGATCGGCAGTTATCCGATCGTGGTGCGGCTGCACCCGGAGGTACAGGCCTCGGTGACGCTCGAGGTCGTCGCCGAGCAGTAGCCGTCCTCGCGCGTCATTTCGCGAATACGGCTGGACCGCACCAGTTTTCGGTTCGCTGCCTGCTGCGCGGCGCGACGTGCCGCCGCCGCAGCATGCGAGCTAATTGTCGGCTATCGCAATTACTTGGGCGTCGACGTCCTCACCACGGGTTCTGGCATACGGCCGGCCCGCGTATCTCGCAGCCGAACGCTGTCAGCAAACTGGCTGTGGCTGCGACGCCGCAGCGAATCTAACCATTCGTTAACCTTTACCTCAACTCAAGGCAACACAACACGCCCGAAACGGCAACCCGGCGAGACACGCCGTAGCGATTCTGATCCACAGGCCACACAGCCCGTTAAGTCCGCTTTAGCAGCAGATATGCCGACAAATATTTGCGTCATCCACAAGTTGTCCACAAGCCGTCAACATGGCGCAGAGCAGATATCCACACGCGATGCACAGGTTCATCAACAGCACCGCTTTTCAGCTCCTCTAGCAACCTTTAACGTCGGAGCGTCCCGGGGTAGCCCGGCGCGTCGAGTCGGTGAGTTGTCGGCACCGTGACTTATCGTCGAGACAGCCGTGCGAACGTACGTTCGGGAGGAGGTGGGGCGCCGTCATGGCCGTGGTCGACGATCTCGGGCACTCTGGCTTAGGCGTTCCTCCGACCAATGAGGAGTTCGGCCGTCAGCCGCCCCAGGACATCGTCGCCGAACAGTCGGTACTGGGCGGCATGCTGCTTTCCAAGGACGCCGTCGCCGACGTCGTGGAAAAGCTGCGGCCGGGTGACTTCTATCGTCCTGCACATCAGAGCATTTACGACGTCATCCTCGATCTCTCGACGCGGGGTGAGCCGGCCGACCCGGTGACCGTCGCTGCAGAACTCGACCGGCGCGGGCTGTTGCGGCGGATAGGTGGCGCACCGTATCTGCACACGTTGATCTCCACGGTGCCCACCGCCGCGAACGCTGGCTACTACGCCGGCATTGTCGCGGAGAAGGCGTTGTTGCGCCGGCTGGTCGAGGCCGGAACGCGGGTCGTGCAGTACGGGTACGCGGGTGCCGACGGGTCCGATGTCGCCGAGGTGGTCGACCGCGCGCAGGCCGAGATCTACGACGTGACCGACCGGCGGTTGTCGGAAGACTTTGTGCCGCTTGAACAATTGCTGCAGCCCACCATGGACGAGATCGACGCGATCGCGTCCAGCGGTGGCCGGGCGAGCGGGGTACCGACAGGCTTCGTCGAGCTCGACGAGCTCACCAACGGGCTGCACCCCGGCCAGATGGTCATCGTCGCCGGCCGGCCGGGTTCCGGTAAAAGCACACTGGGCCTGGATTTTCTGCGGTCGTGTTCGATCAAGAATCAGATGGCCAGCGTCATGTTCTCGCTCGAGATGAGCAAGTCGGAGATCGTGATGCGACTGCTTTCGGCCGAGGCGAAGATCAAACTCTCCGACATGCGCTCGGGCCGCATGGGCGACGACGACTGGGCACGGCTTGCGCGGCGGATGAGCCAAATCAGCGAGGCGCCACTGTATATCGACGACTCGCCGAACCTCACGTTGATGGAGATCCGGGCCAAGGCACGACGGTTGCGGCAGAAGGCGGACTTGAAACTGATCGTCGTCGACTACCTGCAGTTGATGACCTCAGGCAAGCGGTTCGAGTCCAGACAGCAAGAGGTGTCGGAGTTTTCGCGCAACCTCAAGCTGCTGGCCAAGGAGCTCGAGGTACCGGTGGTGGCGCTCAGCCAGCTGAACCGCGGCCCCGAACAGCGCACTGACAAGAAGCCGATGTTGGCTGACCTCCGTGAGTCGGGGTCGCTGGAGCAGGACGCGGACATCGTGATCCTGGTGCACCGGCCAGACCTCTTCGATCACGAGAACGAAGAGCGCCTCGGCGAAGCGGATCTCATTGTGGCCAAACACCGTAACGGCCAAACGAAGACCGTCACGGTGGCGCATCAGCTGCACTACTCACGATTCACCAACATGGCGAGGTAGTTGCTCAACAACCAGCGGCTCTTAGATCTCAGATCCGCCGCTTCCCAGTTGGTTTGTCGCCCGGCCGATCATCGCCCGCACGAATCGCGGTACTTCACGCCTGTGCGAACCTAACGCTGACGGCGGCCAGCGCGCGGGCCGCTTATTGACGGCCGACCCTATCGAGTGCTTCGCGAAGCTCGTCGGCTTTCTCTGCTGACAGATTGCACGCGGTATTGATCTGACCGGGGACCGCCCACACTCGGTCGCGCAGCTTCTCGGCCGCCGGCGTCAGATCGACGAGGACCCGTCGTTCATCCTGGGCATCGCGCTTGCGGCTGACCATGCCGGACTGCTCGAGGCGCTTCAGCAGCGGAGTGATGGTCCCGGTGTCCATGCCGAGCTTGGCGCCCAGCTCTCCTACCGACCGCGGTGCGTCACCGAGCAGCTCGAGTATCACCAGGTACTGCGGGAACGTCAGACCCAGGGGCTCGAGAAACGGCTTGTGCATCCGCACGAGGCGATTAGCCGCGCCGTAGAGCGCGAATGACAGCTGCTCGTTGACGGAGTGACTTTTCTTGCGGCGGTTGCGGCTCATAACCTCTGTTGCGATAGTATCTAGTGCACTAGATAATCCAGGCGCCTCGCGCTGTTCGCTCTCATGATTCCGCCCCATTTGAAGACACGCAAGATGCCTCAGGCCAGGCCGTTTCACGACATCGTCCGCGACCGTCGCTCGATCCGCAGCTTCCTTCCCGCACCCGTTCCTCGCGCCCTCATCAATGAGGTGTTGGAGGACGCCCGTCACACCCCATCGAACTCGAATATCCAGCCCTGGGATGTCCATATCGTGTCGGGGTCGACGCGCGACAAAGTCAGCAGCGCAATGCTCGCCGCAGAGGCGGCCCAGCAAATGAGCCCGGACTTTCCTTGGGCGGTCGATGACCTCTACGGCGTTTACCGCGAGCGGCAGGTTGCCCAAGCCGCCGCCTACTACCAAGCTCTCGGCATCCCCCGGGAGGCGCGCGAGGAACGACGCATGGCAATGCGTCGGAATCTGGAATTCTTCGGCGCACCACATGCCTGCCTGCTCTTCATGCCGCACCTCTACGACGGTGTTCGCGTCGCCGGCGATATCGGCATGTATGCGCAGACGTTCCTGCTGTCGCTTTCTGCGCATGGCATCAGCGGGGTGCCGCAGACGTTACTCGGCTTTTTCGCCGAACCTATTCGGGACGTCTTGGGCATCGACGCGTCGATGAAGCTGCTGTTCGGAATCTCGTTCGGCTACCCGGACATGTCCTCACCCGCGGCGGCGTACCGGATCGACAAGGCACCCCTCGAAGAGACGGTCACCTTCCACGATTGAGGCAAGGTCGATAGGAGTCACTGACGTCACGGATGCAGATTCCACTGGCCGCAATCTTGGGCCAGAACGTCGTTGACGTCGACTTCATATCCGCCGACCAACGGGCCAGGATTCGATTTGGTACTCACGATGCGCTGGTAGAGAACGGCGGCCGGATGCACCTGGTTGCCAGACCAAGCCCGCGTCTGCCATGCCCACCGGCGCCCGGGCGTGCGCGAATTCCCGATCACGCCATCGGCAATGGCCCACTGGCAGACGTCGATGCCGCCGTAGACGCCGGTGCGTTGCACGCCGAGCACCGAATTGATTCCCCGAAACCATTGCAGCGCAACTGTATTCCAGGTGGTGCGGTCGATGTCGTCGTCGATGGAGAAGAAAATCGGCGCGCTCTGGCCGCCACCTGCCGCCGTGTGCAGCTGCCAGGCCGTCTTGGCGTCTGCGACACCCCCGGCGAACCCGCGCGTGAAGTCCGACGGTGCGGTCCCGCCAGGTTTTCCGTATTGGTAATTGCTGACGATCACAAGGCCCGCTTTCGTCAGCGACTCGGCATAGGGCCGGGTGATCGGCTTGGCGCCAAAGGTCGAGCCAGGCCGCGACAGTGACACGTAGTTGATCACCCCGGCGTAGCCCGCGCCTCGAATGTGTTCGGCGGGAATTTGGTGCGCGGCAAAGTCGATCAGTTGAGGAGCTGCGGCGGCCGCAGCAGGTGGTATGCGGGCACCTGCCACACCAATGCCGGCCAGCACCGACGCAGTGGCCGCGTAGCGCAGTGCGTCGCGCCGGGAAACAGATCGCCGAAGACTGAACGACTCCGGCGGGTGCTCCACGGCTGGATGTTAACAGTGGGACTGTTGTTAATGATGTAGCCTTTTGAGGCGATTCGGTTACAAAGCAATCGCGAGACGGCCGCTCACGCTGCGATGGCTTGTACTCGTGACCGAAGAAGCTGCACGCCTGGGCCGTCGAGCTCGTCGAGGTAGGGCGCGCGGCCGGCCATGCTCATGACCAAGGCAAGGGTCGATCCGGTAACCAGGGGACCGCTGCCCGCGACAAGCGGCCCGTCGTCTGCTCGCAACTGAAGCCCAGCCACCCGGCTATGACTGGCAACTGCGAAGTTGCGTCGGGCGAAGAACTCAGCCACTGGCGTCAGCGCGTCGACGCTAGGTGACCGCTCCAGCCCTAACGGCTGACGGATATCTTGCGCGTGCACGACGACCTCACCCAGATAGGCGGGGATGTGGCCGGAGGGCGCGGTGGTGCTTGGGATTACGGCACGAAACCGATCAAGTGTGTCGGTGGGCGTGTCACCGCGGTGTTCGGCCAGCCGCCGCTGGTTGTGCACGTCAGGTCGGAACCCCGCACCGAGCATGCTGCGCAACCACTTCCATCGATTAAGGCTCGCCGCAGCGGTCAGGTGTGCGACGACCTCTTCGACATCCCAATCTCCGCACAAAGTGCCGTGCCGCCACTGCTCGTCGCGCAGGGCTGCAAGGTCCTCCGCCAGAGCAGCACGCTCGGCGTGCGCCAATGCCCACAGATGGTCGTGCCGGGGTCTCGCCATATCGCTCCATTCGTCACGTCAGCCTCGATGGCGTCACTGACGTAGACCCGCGCCGGCCGCAAGACTCATCGAGGACGTCAGGGGTACCCGCCGCTCCCACGAGGCGCCTGGAATCACGAGTCGATCGCGCGCGTTGGTTGCCAACATGCCTACCGGAATAGTCGTCATGGCTCGACCCGACGCACCCAATCTCGTCGATGACGTGATCGCACAGGCGCGACGAGCACACGAACTCGGCGTGGCTCAAGTCTGGTTGCCGCAACAGGTGAACTATGACGCCATCGCGCTCGCAGCGCTCGTGGGAGCCGCCGTGCCGGGGTTAGGCGTGGGCACCTCGGTGGTGCCCATCAATCCTCGCCATCCGCTGATCATCGCTTCGCTGGCACAAACGGCACAGGCGGCCGCCCACGGCAACTTCAGCCTGGGGCTCGGTCTGGGCGCACGCGAGATCGAACGCCAGGCATTCGGCATCGCCTGGCCGAACACCATCACCCGGCTGCGTGAGCACCTGACGATCCTGCGCTCCGTGTTCGACGCGGGAACCGTCGATTTCCACGGCAGCGAACTCAGCGCCAGCCCCAGCTGGCCGGTGCAGGTGGCCGGCGGCACTCCGATCCCGATATACGTGGCGGCGATGGGGCCGAAGGCATTGCGGGTTGCCGGCGAACTGGCTGACGGGACGCTGCCGTATCTAGCCGGACCTCGGACCATCGCCGAATTCATCGTGCCCGAGATCACCAGAGCGGCGGAGCAAGCCGGCCGCCCCGCACCGCGCGTGATCGCCGCGGTGCCCGTGCTGCTGTCAGAGGACGCCGACGCCGCTCGCGCCATCGCGGCGCAGCAGCTGCGCGTCTACGAGTCAATTCCCTCGTACCGCAACGTCATTGCCCGAGAAGGTGTCACTGATATTGCTGATCTCGCGGCGGTCGGACCCGAAGAGTCGGTGGCGCGCCAGCTGCGCCGTTACCTCGATGCGGGTGCCACCGACGTGGTGATCAGCCCGCTGGACCGAACGAATTCGGCGGATCGCGAAGCGCTTTGGCGGCTTACCGCGGCGCTCTGAAACAGCCCGTGTGCTGGCCGCTTAGAGCTGGATCGATTTGATTTGAAGGAATTCTTCGAAGCCGAACCTGCCCTGGCAGCGGCCGTAGCCGGACTGCTTGTATCCCCCGAACGGGATGTCGATGGTCAACTTGTAGCCGTTGATGTCGACTTGACCCGTGCGCATTCGGCGGGCCACCGAAAGCGCCCGGTCCTGGTCCGCGGAAAACACCGCTCCTCGTAGCCCGTACTTGGAGTCGTTGGCAATGCGCACGGCGTCGTCGTCTCCGTCGTGGGGAATGATCGAAAGCACAGGACCGAAGATCTCCTCCTGAGCGATGTCCATCGAATTATCCACATGGGTGAAGATCGTTGGGGCGACGAAGAATCCGCGGTTTATGCCGCGCGGCGGGGTGAGGCCACCGATTGCCAGCGTGGCGCCTTGCTCGATGCCGCGTTCGATATAGCCGAGAACGGTCTCGCGCTGCTTTGCCGACACCACCGGTCCGATCTCGGTCGCGGGATCCAGAGGGTCGCCGACGACGTAGCTACGGGCAATCTCCACACAGCGCTCCGTGATGTCGTCAATCTGGTGACGGGGCACGACCATTCGAGTCCAGGCGCCACACATCTGGCCGCAGTTGTTGAACGCGCTGCGCATGCCGTGCTCGACAGCACTGTCGATGTCCGCGTCGTCGAGCACGACGTTAGCCGACTTGCCGCCGAGTTCAAGCACTGGGCGCTTGACTGTGGCGGCGGCGGCCTGCGCCACGTGCGCGCCCGCCCGCGTCGAGCCCGTGAATGAAATGAGGTCGACATCCGGGTGCGCGGATAGTGCTGCACCCACCCCCGACCCGGTGCCGGGCACCAGGTTGTACACCCCAGCGGGCAGGCCGATTCGGTCGAGCAGACGGGTTACCAGCATTGCGCTGAACGGTGTTTGTTCCGCTGGCTTGTGAACCACCGTGCAGCCGGCCGCGATCGCCGGGAGAGCCTTGAGAAACATCATGTACAGCGGGTTGTTCCAGGGCGTGATCGCACCGACGATGCCGTAGGCCTCGCGTTCGATCAGCGACCCGTTGTCGCGTTGGGAATAGCGGTAATCGCGAGCAACTGCCGCAGTATCGGCGATGACGTCGCCCGGGATGGCGGTGTGCACCTGACGCGACGAACTGATCGGTGCCCCCATCTCCGCAGTGATCGTGGCGGCCAATTCATCGGTCACCTCCTGGTACGCAGCGTGCAGGCGATCCAGGAATGTGCAGCGCTCGTCGACCGGCATCGCCGACCATCCGGGAAACGCCGACCGGGCCGCGGCCACGGCGCGAGCGATGTCCTCCGCCGTGCCAGCGGGACTCTCGCCGATCGATTGCTCCGTCGCCGGGTTGATCACCGAAAGTCGCTCGGCGCCAGTGGATTCCATCCACCGCCCGTCAATGTATAGGCAGCGGGCATCACTGCGAGCGTTCATCGTGTACCTCCGCAATGAGGTTTGAGTCGCGACCGCCGTGTCGCGCAACAGCGCCGTGGTAGGTGTGCAGCAGCCGATAATGCACGGGGATGTTGTGGTGAGCCACAAGATCGCTCACCCGAGCGGCAAACTCGGCGTGAACCGGGCCTCCATCGAAAGCGTCGTGGGCCTCCTTGGAGCTCCACAGTTCATAGTGCAGAAATATCGATGGCTCGCCAAACGGTGCCAGAAGGTCGACCCGCACAAAGCCCGGCGCG